>NZ_CAXUCH010000176.1:0-9168 GCF_964249325.1 uncultured Mycobacterium sp.
CGGAATCGATGGTGGGCCTGTTGATCAACACGGTGCCGGTGCGAGCAAACATCACGCCGGCAACTACCACCACAGACCTGCTGGCCCTGCTACAAGCCACCCACAACGACATATTTGAGCACCAGCACCTGGCGCTATCCGAGATACACCGCATTACTGGCCAACAAACATTGTTCGACACCGTTTTCGTGTACGAGAACTACCCCATCGACGGCGCCGGGTTGTCGAACGTCGACGGCTTGGACCTCACCCAGCTCGCCGTTCGCGACTATTACCATTACCCGCTTACCGTCCAAGCCGTGCCGGGCCGCGAATTGGACCTTCGCGTGCAATTTCGCACGGATGTTTTCGACCTTGCCAGCATCGAAACGCTGATGGAGCGGTACAAGCGGGTGTTGGTGGCCATGACTGCCGACCCCACCCGGCCGCTCTCATCGATGGATCTGCTCGATGACACCGAGCACGCCCGGCTCGATGAGATCGGTCACCGCGCGGTGTTGAGCCAGCCGACGACCACGTCGGTGTCGGCACCGGAATACCACGACACCGGTGACGGTTATCGCGCCCCGGCTAACCTGCTCGAGCAAATCCTTGCCGATATCTACGGCCAAGTGCTGGGTTTAAACCGTGTCGGGGTCGACGAGTCGTTTTTCGACCTGGGCGGGGATTCGCTTTCCGCGATGCGAGCGATCGCCGCGATAAACGAAACCTTCGACATCGACGTTGCAGTGCGCACCCTATTCGACGCGCCTTCTGTCAGAAGCTTGAGTCGGCAGTTGGGCAGTTATGCCGGCTCGGCAGACAAAGTTCGCGCAGCAAGCTCGGCCAACGATCTGTAGCCGTCTCGGCCCTGCTCCCAGCGTCATTCACGGCGACGTGACCCGATTGCACAGTCTCGTCTGGAGGAACCGCTTACATATTCCGGCTGAAACTACCGTCGGCTATCCCGAGCGTACTTGTCGGAGTCAAAAGGATGCTGAAAACCATTCTGCGCCATAGTTTCTGGGGATACAATTCCTAGCTTACGGATGGTGATGCGATGCGGCGGACAAGCTCGATTGGCGACCGTGACCGAATTGCCTGGCCGCGCAGAAACATTGGATGCGCGCGACTGCGAGAGATTCGGCCTGCGATTCGCCGCAAGGCGAAGTCTCCTCGCTCCTTAACGGATCCGCGACCGCATCTAGGTAGGATCCGGGACCCCCGGTGTCGGTTGATCAGCGACAAGTTCTGCTGCCATGGCATCACGGTCGCCGACGGTTTCGGGCAGGGCGGTGGCAGCCCACCTGCGCTTGAGACGAGCTTTCAGAGACATCGCGCGCTTTTCCACCATGAACCAGCTCAGCGCGGCCAGCGGCAGCGTGGCGATTGTCGAAGGGACAAAGAACACCAACGGATTCAGCTTGATTAGGCCACAGATGATCAGCAACTGCTGAACCGGAAATCCGTAGATGTAGACGCCGTATGACAGATCCGTCCGTAATCTCAAGCGCCTGTTGTGGATCAGGGCGCCCGAAACGATGACGGCATACGCCAGCGGAACGGCGGCGACCACCCGGTAATCAGGCAGCAAGCCGGCCGCTAAAACGATGACCACGCTCACCGCCACCAGCGACCACCGAGCCGGAATCACGTCTCGCAAGTGATACAGGAGCGCTCCAGCCGAGAACATAATGGCGAAGCGCACCGCAAGCTGCTGGATTGTCCATACCCCGGGCATGACAATAGGCGGCAATAACATGGCCCCAAAAACGGCCAGCACCAACGTCACTGCGGGAAGCCACCGGCGACGGGCAAGTCCCACTACGCCAAGACCAGCAACAGCGAGGTAGCACATCACCTCCCAGATGAGGGTATACAGCGGACCGTCCCAGCTGCCCGGTACAGGGACTCCACGCGGTGTTCCGCCGACATCCGGATGAACATACGCCACTGCGCTGTTTTCCAAGACGTACTGGATCGGCCCGGTGGACTGCAGCAGCTTTGCGGCCGAGCCACCCTGAATCACCACTCCGATTGGCGCGATGACAAACGCGGTCACCACCAGGCAGACATAGAGCCCAGGGAGGATGCGAAGGGCTCGAGCAAGCAGATAGTCACGAACTCGCGGGTGGCTGAGCCAACTTGCGGTGATGAGGAATCCTGAAAGTGCAAAGAACCCGTCAACCCCTATTGAGGAAAGAAGCTGCCGAACCGGCGGGGACGACACTTGGCGGCCAGTGAGGGGGAAGGAGTGATAGAGGATCACCGAGGCCGCCAGCGCGAGCCGGAACGCGTTCAGTGCATTATTCCGCGGGTCAAAGACCTGCCCGAGTTTCATCCGCCCCGCCCGTTTGTCCGCACCTCCGGCTGTCGGCGCGATCGTATCGTCACTCAACGCCAAAAAGAGCGGATTCGCGCTACCGCCAACGCGCAGCCGCCGAACTTAGGCCCGGTAGAGGCGCGTCGGCAACCTCTATTTGCTGTCGTCGGCGAGCGGCATCATCGCGTGCCTATTGCCGGTAACCGCAGCGTGTTAAGCCGGTCCGACGGCTGGGCGAGGCGCCCGGTGCAATTCGGACGTTTGCCTGCGCCCGTGCGGGTCCCCACTAGGCTGGACCCTTGTGGAACCGGTATACGGGACGATCATCCAGCTCGCGCGTCTGACCTGGCGGCTGCAGGGCCTCAGCTTCACCGTCACCGGAGTGGAGCACCTACCCGCCACGGGCGGCGCCGTCATCGCAATCAACCACACCAGCTACTTCGACTTCACCTTCGCGGGGTTGCCCGCTTACAAGCAGGGCCGCGGCCGCAAGGTGCGGTTTATGGCCAAGCAGGAAGTGTTCGACCACAAAGTCTCTGGGCCGATCATGCGGGGCTGCCGGCACATCCCGGTGGACCGCGAAAGCGGGGCTGCGTCGTTCGACAAGGCCGTCGAGATGCTCAAGGCCGGCGAACTGGTGGGCGTCTACCCGGAGGCGACGATTAGCCGCAGCTTCGAGATCAAGGAGCTCAAGTCCGGAGCCGCCCGGATGGCGATTGCGGCGGGCGTGCCGATCATCCCGCACATCGTCTGGGGAGCCCAGCGGATCTGGACCAAAGGCCATCCGAAAAAGCTTTATCGCCCGAAGGTCCCGATCGCCGTGGCGGTCGGGGAACCGATCCAGCCCACGCTGCCCGCGCCGGAATTAACCGCGCTGCTGCATTCGCGCATGCAGCATCTGCTGGAGCGAGTGCAGGAATCCTACGGGCCGCATCCGCCGGGCGAGTTTTGGGTGCCGCACCGGCTTGGTGGTGGCGCACCGACGTTGGCCGAGGCCGCCCGACTGGACGCTGAAGAAGCCAGCCGGCGGGCGGCCGCGAAGGCAGCTCACCTGCGCTCGAATTCCGCCGGGCGCGCCTGAGTGACCGCATGGAACCCGTTTTTCGCACCCTGGAAATCGCAGCCAAGGTCGTTGTCAAAGCGCTCGGTACCCAGATCACCTACGAGGGGCTGCATAACATTCCCGAAACCGGTGGCGCAGTGCTCGCGATAAACCACACAAGCTTTGTTGATTGGCTGTTTGCGGCTCTTGCGGTGCATCATCGCGGCCGCCGCATCCGGTTCATGATCAAGGCCGAGATGCAGCAGGTAAAGGTGGTCAACTACCTCATCAACCACACGAATACGATTCCTGTCGACCGTGAGGCGGGAGCCGAGGCGTACAAGGTCGGCGTAGAGCGGTTACGGGACGGCGAGGTAGTGGGCGTGATGCCGGAGGCCAGGATCAGCCGGAGCTTTGAACTCATGGAGTTCAAGACGGGAGCGGCTCGGATGGCGCTGGAAGCAAAGGTCCCAATCGTTCCCCTAATCGTCTGGGGCGCCCAGCGGATATGGACACCACATCACCCCAAGCACTTGGGGCACAACAATATTCCGATTGTCGTTGCGGCTGGCTCTGTGCTGCCGCCGGAAGGCGAAGTCGACGAGCTCACCACCGCGCTGCGCGGTGAGATGACGTTGGTGCTGCACCGGGTACAGCAGGAATATCCACACCTGGACGGGGCGTACTGGGTGCCGCAACGACTTGGTGGCGGCGCCCCCTCACTGGTCGAGGCGGCCCGGCTGGACGCGGAGGACGCAGCGGTGCGCGCCGCCGCTAAAGCGGCCCGCCGGCCGGATACGGCCGGTGCGCCGGAGTGAGGGCATGGAGCCTGTTTTCCGCACGCTGGAGATCGCGGCCAAGGCAGTGGTCAAAGCCCTCGGCAGCCAGATCACCTACCAGGGCCTGGAAAACATTCCCCGAACCGGCGGCGCGGTGGTCGCGATCAACCACACCAGCTACCTCGACTGGCTGTTTGCCGGTCTCGCGGTACACCGTCGGGGGCGGCGCATCCGGTACATGATCAAAGCCGAGATGCAGCAGGTAAAGGTGGTCAATTTTCTGATCAGACACACCGAGACCATTCCCGTCAATCGCGCGGCGGGCGCCGAGGCGTACGCGGTTGCCGTGCAACGGTTGCGCGACGGTGAGGTGGTGGGACTCATGCCGGAGGCCACCATCAGCCGTAGCTTCGAACTCAAGGAGTTCAAGACCGGCGCGGCCCGGATGGCCCTGGAAGCTCAGGTTCCGATCGTTCCTATGATTGTCTGGGGCGCTCAACGGGTATGGACCAAAGGCCACCCGAAAAGCTTGGGACACAAAAGGATTCCAGTCACGGTGGCGGTAGGATCGGTGCTGCCTGCTCACGGTGACGCCGCCGAGCTCACCACCGCACTTCGCGATGCGATGGCGTCGTTGCTGCACCGGGTGCAGCAGGAGTATCCGCACCCGCACGGGGCGTACTGGGTGCCGCGACGGCTCGGTGGCGGCGCCCCCTCACTGGACGAGGCCGCCCAGTTGGAGGCGCAGGAAGCAGCGGCGCGGGCAGCCAGCCGTGCAACGCACGAGTCCGGCTCGGGTTCGCCTGGGGGGAAGGATAACGAGCATGGCTGAGCCGGTATTTCGCACGATCGAAATCATTCTCAAGGCCGCAATCGCGGTCAACGGAATCAAGATCACTTTCATTGGCGAGGATAATATCCCCGAACGCGGCGGCGCGGTGGTTGCGATGAACCACACCAGCTACGTCGACTGGGTTCCCGCTGAGTATGCCGCGACGCGCCGCGCGCGCCGGCTCAGGTTCCTGATCAAAGCCGAACTGCAGCAGGTGCGCTCCGTCAACTTTGTGATCAAGCACGTCAAACTCATTCCGGTGGACCGCAGCGCCGGAGCCGGTGCCTACGCGATAGCCATCCAGCGGCTGCGTGAGGGAGAACTGGTTGGAGTGCATCCAGAGGCCACGATCAGCCGCAGCTTCGAACTGCGGGACTTCAAAACCGGTGCCGCCCGGATGGCCCACGAGGCAGGTGTCCCGATCATTCCGCTCATCGTCTGGGGCGCGCAGCGCATTTGGACCAAAGATCATCCAAAGCACCTGGGGCGCAGCAAAATCCCGATCACCGTCAACATTGGGGCACCGATATTTCCCATGGACACCGTGGAAAACACCATTGCCGTGCTGCGTGAGGCGATGACCAAGCTGCTACACGAGACGCAAGAGTCCTACCCGCATCCACCCGGTGCTTATTGGGTGCCGCGACGGCTGGGCGGGGGAGCGCCCACCCCCGAGGAAGCGAAGTTGCTAGACGAAGCAGAACTCGCCGAACGGGCGAAACGAGGGCAAGCCGCGCGTGCGCGAGTGTGGTTATACCGACGTCGCCAGCGGGTCGCCAACAAGGGTCGCGCTGATACCGCCGATAAGCCGCAACGGCGGTTGCGCTTCTCTACCACCATCGAACACGCACGGCACAGCGCCTGACGACGGGGCAGATGTCGTGCATCGAACTGGCGTGGCCAGCCGACTGGAAGCAGTGATGCTCGCCAGTGGCGAACCGGGATCGACACGATGACGCTGCCGGCGCTCATCGCCAGCGACGTGGACGGCACCCTGCTCAGTGACCATCAGACCATTACGCCCCGTACCCGCAACGCCGTTCGCGCGGCTGTCGCCGCCGGAGCCACGTTCATTCTGGCTACCGGCCGCCCGCCGCGCTGGGTGCAGCCTCTCGTCGACGACCTCGGGTTTGCACCAATGGCGGTGTGCGCCAACGGAGCTGTCATCTATGACTCAGCCACCGACCGGGTGGTGTCCGCGCGCACGTTGCCCGTCGACGCACTGGCCGAGCTAGCAGAGATCGCCACGCGAGCCATCCCCGGTGTCGGGCTGGCCGTAGAACGTATCGGGCTGTCCGCCCACGATACGGCGACACCGCAGTTCATCAGTTCACCTGGTTACGAGCATGCCTGGCTCAACCCGGACAACACCGAGGTGTCGATCGAGGACCTGCTGAGCGCGCCCGCCATCAAGCTGCTGATCCGCAAAGCAGGCGCCCGCAGCGACGACATGGCCGCCGCATTAGCCGAACATGTTGGACCACAAGGAGACATCACCTACTCAACCAACAACGGGCTGATCGAAATCGTGCCGCACGGCATCAGCAAGGCCAGCGGTGTGGAGGAGATCACCGGCCCGTTGGGCATCTCGCTCGACGACGTGGTGGCGTTCGGCGACATGCCTAACGATGTGCCGATGTTGGTACGCGCCGGGCACGGCGTAGCGATGGCCAACGCGCATCCGGACGTGCTGGCGGTGGCCAACGAAGTCACCACATCCAACACCGATGACGGCGTCGCGCGAGTCCTGGAACGCTGGTGGCTCTGACCGTTCCTTGTTAGTGAGCAGGAGTGAGTCCTGTGCGGCCCGAACGGTGTTGGCCGCTGGCGGTGGGTGTTCTCTGGTGGACCGGCATGCCTCGTCGTCGTTGTGGGCGTGGCGGTGAGCCAGAACTGCGGCACCGTCGTGTGGTTCCCGGTGGCTGGTCAGGTCTGGCCGGTGGAGTGCCCGCACGCATCCGCTGTTGGGTGCGGGGTCCTGCTGGCCGACGCCTGATCGGCTTGCCGAGGCCACGTCTGCCGATCGCGGCCGCCGCCCCGTGATGCACGGTGACAGTGGCCGGGTCGGAAGTCTGCTGTTGTAAGGGCGTTCGCCAGTGCTGGCGTCCCCACGTGCTGGTGTAGGCCGGATCCACGCCGATCACAGCGATGCCGCGGCGGGCGGCCATGGAGGTGAGCCGGTCGCGGAAACGTCGGGTAGGGATTCCGGCGACGGTGCGCCGCAACGCCTTCCCGCGGGTTCCGCGGCCCATTGTTTCGCGTCCGGTGGCGCGGGCATCGGTGAAATCGAGGTTCTCCACCACGACCGCGCAGCAATGGTGCCGCTCGGCGAGGTTGAGTAGTGCCGTGATCGCCGCGCGGACTCGACCGTCGCGGCGCGAGGCCCGCAATCCAGCGGTATGAACAGCGATCGTGACGGGTTCACCGACCGGGTTCCCCGAGGAGTCCAGGACACAGGCGGCGAGGTGATCGGCGTTGAGGTCCACACCAAGGACATGGCCGGCGCGCAGATCATCGAGCGTGGGGGCCGGTTCGGGCGTGGTGGTCCAGGAGGCGTCCAGATACCAACGGCCGCGCGTCGGGTCGAAGGTGATGTCGTAACGCACCGCCCGCCGGCCGGTCACTCGCTCGGCCCATTCCTGGCCGCGGTGGCCGAACGCCACTGGGGTGGCGATGTGCAGATGCGTACCGAACCGATCTGCCAGGGCGGCAGGGACTTTGATCCGCAACCGGCCCGACTCCTCGACGCGGATCGTCTCATTCCCCGCGGCCTTGCCCGATTCGCCATCGGCGGTCAGGAACATGCGGGCAGCGTCCCAGCGGTCCCGCCACTGCTGCTCACTCATCTCGGCGGCGTCAAGATGCTGGCGGGTGCGCCACAACCTGTTACCGCCCACGCTGATCGACGGTTGGCCCGCGTCGAACGCTGTCTGCGCGTCAGCCAGACGCCCGCGCAGTGCGGCCAGGCGCCGGGTCTTGGAGAACCGCTGCCCGGCACTGGCATAGCCACGCACCGGGCGGCGGGACTGACGGCGCGGACCACCAACCGCATCGCCTGGGGCAGCGACCTCACCCGGGCGCAGCGCACACCGGGATTCCAGTACGCCGATCGCGGCCCGCAAATCGGTGATCTCGGCGGACAAGGCTCGCATGCCCAGCTGGTACTGGTCTTCGACGGCGCGGGTGATCGCACCGGCCCACCGCGACGACGCCACCGCTGTGACCGCCCGCTTACGCTGCGCGCGCCACACTGCATGCGCCTTACGGTCTATGCGGCCCAACCCGATCCGATACGCGAGCTCGCGGCGATACACCGAACCCAGCAACGCGCCGACCTCACCCAGCGCCGCGGCCTCGTCCTCGCTCAGGTGCAGCCGGGTGCGCACCCGAACACCAGCCGGGCCAGCAGCCACCACCGGCTCACCAATCCGACGCAACCGCTTACCCACGCCACATCACCAGTTCCAATGCCGCATCAAGTCGTTCACCGAGAACGGCAACTCCAGGCCGTGCTGGTCCAGCATCGCCCGCACGTCGGCCTCAGTAAGGTTCAGGCCGTCTTTGAGCGCATAAAATATCGCGCTCTCGACGTGCTGCATGAATTCCGGGTGCGCACGACACCAGCGTCGGACCTGTCGCCGGGCGGCATCGCGTTGCCGCTTCTTCTTCGGCGGCATCGACTTGTAGGCGTGCGCGCGGTGGGCATTTTGCGCGCTCTTGTACCCGTATCCCTGAGCGTCATCCACAATGTCGCCGGTCGCCGCGTCGACGACGACGTAACGCTTCTCGAACCGGCCCGACAGTGCAGCACTGACGACAACCTTCACCGATCCGGCGGCGGGCATGTCACTCATGTGCCGCATCATCCACCCGGCCACCGACAAGCGCGGCCGGTCCAATATCACGCTGGGCGCAGCCGACCGCCTTGAGCGCACGGTTTCGAGCACTGCGGCGACCATAAAGTCGCGCGCAAAACGAGGTCAGCACCCTCCACCATGTCGCGCACCAGATCGTCGTCCACCTCACCGTCATCGAGCACCGCCAGCCGGCGACCGTGCGCCGAAAGCGCCGCCTCCACCAGTTCAGTGTTCATCCGCCCCAACCGATCCCGGTGCTCGACCACCACAGCGGTCACCTTCGGATCGGCCAGCAGCCGGCGTACCTTCGCCCGTGACCCATTCATCCCGGACCCGACCTCGGCCTCCACCCGCAC
>NZ_CAXUCH010000177.1:0-9093 GCF_964249325.1 uncultured Mycobacterium sp.
ATGTGGCTGCGTTGCTTATAAAGGGCATGCCCGTCAGCCGTGGCGAGCCGGTGTGCCATCGCCTCGATCGGGACGCGAGGTTGGACCACCGCTGGAAGAGGCGTGGGAAATATGTCGTCGCCACGCGTCACGGATCTTGTTCCTGCCCGGCAAAGTCGGTGCAGCCGCCCAGGTGCGCATTGGTTGTCGGTGGTGCTCGCAAGCCTCGGATGTGATCGCCGTTGCGCGTGATCTGCACGTATTCGAGTTCCATGGCGAAAGGAGGGCGCAGTGTCCGACCCCGCGCACTTGCCTCCTGGCTTGCTGAGCCTCGAGCAGTGGAACGCGCTTGAACTCGACCCGACGCGGCGGTGGGAACTCAGTGAGGGGACACTCATCATGTCGCCGCGTCCGCACCTATGGCATCAGCGCATTTCGAAAAGGCTCACCCGCCTTCTCGACGATCACCTGCCGGACGGGCTCGAGGCGGTTCCTGAGATCGAGGTGATCACAAGAGCGTCGTTTCCGCCGAGTGTGCGTGATCCTGACTGGCAGCTAAACACCTTGGCGCTCAAGGTTACTACCGGGATGACGAGGGCGACGATGACCACGACGACGGGGCGCGCTGAGAGAAGCGCAGCACTCCAATACAGACTTGACTGACGACAACGACCAACCGACTCGTCACGGCCCGGTCGCGGGGAAGCCGGTGTAAACCGGGGCACCGGATTCGGGCACCGTCAGACCGCATCGGATGAGGTCGTAGAGCGGAACCCGGTCGATGCGGTACGTGGTGAACTGGTAGGCGTGCACGAAATTGGACATGAACCGATGCAGGCCCATCGGTGCGCGCACCGAGCTGAGCACCGCTTGGGTAGCGGGACATTTCAGCGCCGCGCGGGCTTGTTCGACCCACGCCGCGTCCAGATACGGTGGAACACCGACGAACGGGCCTTCGGCGATCGCCCAGTCCGGAAACAGGTTTTTGTCATGACCGATCCGGCCGTGGTTCAGCCGGGCGGTGTGCGCTGCGATCGGATTTGCCAACCCGATCTGGTCGATCACCCTCACATCTAGCCCGACGTTCATCCCGACCATGCCGATGTTGGTGAAAAAGACTGTGTGCGGCCCCTTTTCGGGGGCAGCTGGAGCTCCCGGCCGCGGCGGTGGGGGCGGGGCCGCCGGAACGATGTCCCACTGGTTGTAGTTGCCGGACGGCAACAACAACGCCCCGGCGGGCGTGTTGTTGATCGCCACCAGCGCGGCACGCATCCGCGGGTAGTCCAGGTAATCCGCCGCAGTGAGCGGATGCGCGTGCCCGGTGGCCTGCGCATAGAACCGGCGCTCGTCGACGATGCCCGAATAGGTGACCCGGGTGGCGTCGTCGCCCATTCCCGGCGAGTTGGCCGCCCAAAGCGACCAGCCCGCGACCGCCAGCCACAGCGCGCTCACCGCGCCGCCCAGCACATACCGGGTTTCCCGGGAGAACCTGGTGCCTTCGGGAAACACCACCGGAACCACCGCCACCGGCGCGAGCAAACAGACAATCGGTGTCAGCAAGACCCGACCGTGCATGAAATCGCCGCCTTGGCGTATCCAATACAGCGCCTGCAGCAGCCCGCTGACGAGGATGAAAACGACCACGGCAGGCGGGCTTTGCACCGCTCGGGCCCACCGCCCGTAACCGCGCGGTGCCTCGTGGCGAATCCACCAGGGACGGGCGCGGGTGGCCGTCAATAGCACCCCGAGCGCCAGTAACAACAGCGCCGGCACCCATAAGGCGTAGGGCCGGTTGAAGTTGGCCAGATAGATCATGCCCTGGGGCCATTTGTCGCCCGCGGCGTCCTTGGCCAGCGCGGTGCCCGGCACCACCAACCCGTAGTAACCCATCCGGAAGATTTCGTAGCCGACCGGCAGCAGCCCGCCGGCGACCACGATCAGCGCGCGCCGCCGCCAGCCCCGGGCGGCGATCAGCATCATGATCAGGGCGCCGCCGCCGATCAACGCCAGCTCAGGACGCACCAGCACGCTGCAGCCGGCAACGAAGGCCAGCGCCGCGGTGAACGCCCGCCCCTCCGGGCGGACCCGCAACGCTTGCGACCAGCACACCAGCATCCACCACAGCAAACCCAAGTAGGCCAGCGCGAGCCCGCTCTCCAAACCGGAGGTGGCGAAGTCGCGCGCCGGCGGCACTGCGATGTAGACCAGGGCCCCGGCCGGCAGCATCACCGCCCGTCGTCCCTGCAGGCTCGGCGCATACAGCCGGCCCGCCCCCAGCATCAGCAGCGCCACCCCGATCACGCTGAGCGCCAAGGCCAACGCCAACGCCACGTATTCCAGACGCATCGGGCCGGCGGCCAGGCCGCCCAGATACAACATGAAGGTCCACGCGGTCGAGGTGTTGGCCTCGACGCGCTCGCCCGCATTGAAAACCGGCCCGTTGCCGACCAACATATTGCGCACCGTGCGCAGCACGATCAGGCCGTCGTCGGCAATCCATCGTCGCTGCCAGGCGCCCCAGCCGAACAGCACCGCCACCACGATCACGCTCACCCACAGGCTGATCCGCACCGTGGCGTCGTACGCAAACCGCGGCCCCACCACGGCCGTCACCCCGGGAGAGGCCACGGCGACGCGGGGACTAGCTGAACGCAACAGCAGCACCGACTGTTCCTATCCACGCAAGAAACAGCAGCTGGAGTACCCGGTCACGCAGTGCGATGTCTTCGGGTTCCCCGGCCAGCCCGCCGTCGACGTCGACCGCGTAGCGCAGGATCGCGATGGTGAACGGCACCATCGACACGACGAACCACGAGCCGGAGTAGCCGTCGCGCTCGAACGCCCACAGCCCGTAGCAGACCACCACCGCGGTGGCCGACATCGTCCACACGAACCGCAAATATGTGCTGGTGTAGGTTTCCAGCGATTTACGAAACTTGGCGCCGGTGCGCTCGGCCACCACCAGCTCGGCGTAGCGCTTGCCGGCAACCATGAACAGTGAAGCGAATGCGCCCGCCAGCAAAAACCATTGCGACAGCGGGATATCGGCCGCCGCGCCGCCGGCGATGGCACGGAGCAAATACGCCGACGACACAATGCAGATGTCAATCACCGCTTGATGTTTGAGGCCGAAACAGTAGGCCAGCTGGATGCCGATGTAGACGGCCATCACCAGCGCCAGGTTCGGGGTCAGCCACCACGAGATTACCAGCGACGCCACTCCCAGCACCGCCGCCAGCAGGTACGCCAGCCACTCGGGAACCACACCGGCAGCGATCGGCCGGAACCGCTTGGTGGGGTGCTCGCGGTCGGCTTCGACGTCGCGGGCGTCGTTGATCAGATACACCGACGACGCGGCCAGGCAGAACACCACAAACGCCACGGCCACCTTGCCGAGCACGTCGACGTAGTCGTAGTGCATGCCACGGCCCGCCGCCGCCAGCGGCGCGGCCAGCACCAGCACGTTTTTCACCCACTGCCGCGGGCGGATTGCCTTGACCACGCCGACGATCAGGTTTGCCGGGGGCCCGGTCACCGGCACCACATCCTCACTCACCGGCCAACCCACCGTTGAGGCGCTTGTCTGCCCGGACGGCAACGCTCGCGACGGCAGCGCCGACGGCGACGCCGGTGGCCACGTCACTGGGGTAGTGCACGCCCAGAAGTATCCGCGACAACGCCATCGGCGGCACCAACAGGGCAGGCAGCGGCATCCCGGTGGCTCGAGCCAGCAAGATGGCCGCCGCGGTGGTGGAGGTGGCATGCGCCGACGGGAAGCTCAGCCGGCTGGGAGTGCCGACGTTGACCGCAACAGCCGGATGGTCGGGACGCGGTCGCTGCACCAGCCGCTTGATCAGCACCGCCGCCGCGTGTGCGGCGAAGGCACCGACCCCGGCCAGCAGCCAGGCCCGGGCCCGCTGCGGTTGCAGGAGCGCGCCGAGCAGCGACACCGCCAGCCAGCCGATGCTGTGCTCACCGAAGTGCGACAGCCCCCGGGCTGCGGCCAGCACACCGGGTCGGCCGGCCAGCGCCGACTGAACCGCCACCACTGCCGCCACTTCGCCGCGCGGCGCGGCCAGCTCAGCCATGTGCCGGCGTTTTGGGTGTTGCAGGCAGCAGCACCGTTTCCCACTTCTGCTTGCTGGACAGCACCGGCAACGCTTCGCGGTAGGTCCTGCGCATCTCATCGAACCGCTTCGCCAGCTGGTGCTGACGGCGCAGCGACTGCCACAACAGCGAGAACATCTTGGCTCGGTCGCGCTGCCGGTAGACCACGCCGCGGCCGTCGGCCGTCGTGACCGTGGCGCCGTCGAGCATGCACAGCCGAAACCACCGGGCGTCCTGGGTCGCCACGTTGAGCTGCGGGCGCTGGTGATGCGTCGGGTCGGCTTTGGTGAGGTTGTGCAGGGTGCCGCGGGCCAGCCGGTAGCTGATGGCCAGTGGATGCACCGGCGGCTTCATCGGCTTGGTCTTCTGAGCCGGCGCCGGCAGCTCACTGGCCGCTGGCAATACGACAGCGTCGGGGTAGGCCTTGCGGATGCGGTGCACTTCGGGCAGCGCGGATTCCAGGATCGAAAAGATGTGCTCCGGGCCGGCCAGGAAGTCGTCGATTGCCTTGTTCTGGATCGCCACCGTCGAATATTCCAAGCAGGCAAGGTGTTTCAGCGTTGCCTTGAGGTGGCTGCGCACCAGGCCGATGATGTCGCCGTCCCAGTGCATGGCCGCGACCACCAGCCGGTTGCGCAGGTGGAAGTAGGCCTGCCAGTCGATCGCGTCGTCCTTGTCGCTCCACGCCATGTGCCAGATTGCGGCGCCGGGCAGCGTGACGGTCGGATAGCCGTGCTCTGCGGCCCGCAGCCCATAATCGGCGTCGTCCCATTTGATGAACAGCGGCAACGGCTGTCCGAGTTCCTCGGCGACCTGGCGCGGGATCATGCACGTCCACCAGCCGTTGTAGTCGACGTCGACGCGCCGATGCAGCAGGTTGCTGCGAATATTGTTGTCGCTCAACGGGAATTTGGCGAAGTCATGGTCGTACTCGGCGTAGGGCGCAGCGGTCCACATGAAGTTCGACCGGTCCACCACCTCACCCATGATGTGCAGGTGCGACGGCTCTTGCAGGTTGAGCATCTGCCCGCCCACCAGCATCGGCGACTTGGCGAAGCGATGCATGGCCAGCACCCGCAGAATCGAGTCGGGCTCGATGCGGATATCGTCGTCCATGAACAGGATCTGCTGGCAGTCAGTGTTTTTCAACGCTTCGTACATCACCCGGCTGTAGCCGCCGGAACCACCCAAGTTGGGCTGGTCGTGGATGAACAGCCGGTTGCCCAGCGGTGCGGCGGCAGCAGCGAAATCGGGGTGGTCGCGGACCTTCGCCTTGCCCTGGTCGGGCACGATCACCGCGCCGATCACCTTGTCCACCAAGGGGTCTGCGGTCAGTGTGCGCAGGGCGTTGACGCAGTCGCCGGGCCGGTTGAAAGTCGGAATTCCCACCGCGATGTTGGCCACGCCCGGCGCCGGATCGGGCGCGTACCAGCCCGCGCTGCACAGCGTGACGTCGGTGTCGGTGGTGATGTCGAACCAGATCCACCCGCCGTCCTCGAACGGCTCAAGTCCTACGGGGATTTCGAGCGTCGCCGGCTGTTCGGGGCTGCCCTCGAAACCGCGGCCCTCGATGAAGATCCGCGCGCCGGTGGCTTTGGTGCGGTAGACGTCGACGCGTCCGGTGCCGGTCAACTCCGTGCGCAGCACCACCGACTTGCACCTGCTCCAGCGCCGCCAATAACTGGCCGGAAAAGCGTTGAAGTAGGCGGCGAACGACACCTCGGACTCCGCACCGATCTGCAACGTCGTACGTGTCACCGCATGCGCGCGCCGGGCGTTGGTCGTCGACTCCTCCAGGTAGAGCTTGCGCACGTCGAGCGGTTCGCCCGGGCGCGGCAGAATCACCCGGGCCAGCAGGCTTACCGCAGCACCCGTTGTCCCGTCGCCGTGTTGGGCCTTGTTGTCGGCCGATGTCTGGCCAGGGGTCGGGCTCATCCGCGGACGCTTTCCTTGTTGTTGTCGGATTGGGTCAGCGGCGTTCCGTCGCGCAAGTGGGGCGCCAGCACGTTGTCGAACATGCTCAGTGCACTGGCGATGGCCATGTGCATGTCGAGATATTGATAGGTGCCCAGCCGCCCGCCGAAAACCACCTTGGACGCGGCGGTTTCGGCTTTGGCCCGGGCCCGGTAGGCGGCCAGCAGCGCGCGGTCGGCTTCGGTGTTGATCGGGTAATAGGGCTCGTCGTCGTCATCGGCGAACCGTGAGTACTCCCGCATGATCACCGTCTTGTCGGTGGGGTAATCCCGCTCCGGGTGAAAGTGGCGGAACTCGTGGATGCGGGTGTAGGGCACATCAAGGTCGCTGTAGTTCATCACCGGCGTGCCCTGAAAGTCGCCGGTGTCACGCACCTCGACATCGAAATCCAAAGTCCGCCAACCTAACCGGCCCTCCGCGTAGTCGAAGTAGCGGTCCAGCGGGCCGGTGTAGACCACCGGAGCATCCGGGCTGGCGGCACGGAGTTCTTCACGCACGTCGAACCAGTCGGTGTCCAGCCGCACCTCGATGCGCTCGTCGGCGGCCATGTTTTTCAGCCACGCGGTGTAACCGTCGACCGGCAGCCCCTCGTATGTGTCGTTGAAGTAGCGATTGTCGAACGTGTAGCGCACAGGCAGCCGGGTGATGGTGGACGCGGGCAGCTCCTTGGGGTCGGTCTGCCACTGCTTGGCGGTGTAGTTCTTCATGAACGCCTCATACAGCGGCCGCCCGATCAGCGAGATGGCCTTCTCTTCGAAATTTTGCGCGTCGGCGGACTCGATCTCGGCGGCCTGCTCCTTGATGAGCTGACGCGCCTCGTCGGGGCTGTAGTACTTGCCGAAGAACTGGCAAACCAGGCCCAACCCCATTGGCAACGGGTAAGCCTGCCCGTTGTGCAGTGCGAACACCCGGTGCTGGTAGCCGGTGAATTCGGTGAACTGGCGCGCGTAGTCCCACACCCGCTTGTTGGACGTGTGGAACAGGTGGGCGCCATATTTATGGACTTCGATGCCGGTCTGCGGCTCGGGCTCCGAATAGGCGTTGCCGCCGATATGCGGGCGCTTTTCGACGACCAGTACCCGCTTGCCAAGCTGGGTGGCGACGCGCTCGGCAATCGTCAGCCCGAAAAATCCGGAGCCGACGACGAAGAGGTCGAAGCGAGCGGTCATCGGTTGCCTAGGGTATCTGACCCGCGCGGCCCGACCCTGATAGGTGGCGCGCGGGCTTTTGGGCGCGCCGCCAGCCCGCTCTCGGCTTTGCGGCTGCGTTGCAACCACCTTAGGTCGCGATTGCCTCACGATTCGATATCGCCACACCAGTCTCAGTAATCACACCAGTAGCATCAATCACGTCGGCTTCATGTCGTGCTGCGCCTGCAAGTCGGCCGAACACCACATAGTCCAGATTGAGGAGACTTCCGTGCCGAACCGACGTCGACGCAAGCTCTCGACAGCCATGAGCGCGGTCGCCGCCCTGGCAGTCGCGAGTCCTTTCGCTTATGTCACGGTGTCCGAACTGACGGCCGACGCAAAGCCCACACCTCAGCACCGGGAATTCGTGCGGGCGGCGGTAACGACCGACCTGCCCAACGAGCTGGTGTCCGCACTGTCTCAGGGGTTGTCGCAATTCGGGATCAACCTGCCGCCGGTGCCGAGCCTCAGCGGCGCGGGGATGACGCCCGCCAGCACCCCTGGGCTCACTACGCCCGGGCTGACCTCGCCGGGGCTCCCCAGTCCGGGCCTCACTAGTCCGGGGCTCACCGCCCCGGGGGCAGCCACACCTGGCTTGGGCACACCTGGCCTCGGCACACCCGGCCTGGGCACACCCGGCCTGGGCACACCGGGCCTGGGCACACCCGGCATGACGGCACCGGGAACGGCCACGCCGGGCCTGGCCACGCCGGGGGCGACGACACCGGGCCTGACCACTCCGGGGGCGACCACTCCCGGGGCGACCACACCCGGCCTGACCCCGCCCGGGCTCACCACGCCGGGCGCAGCGACGCCGTCGGCTACGCCGGGATTGACCGATCCCAGCCTGGCCAATCCCGGTCTGACCAGCCCGGGTTTGACGAGCCCGGGCGCAGTGCCGGGTCTGGCCAACCCGGCCGGACTGACCCCGGGGACCGGCATCGACCCGTCGCTGACGAGTCCGGCAGGCCTGAGTCCAGGTCTCACCAGTCCGGGCGAGGTGCCGATCAGCGCGCCCGTCGGATTGGACCCGGGTGCGGGCGGCACCTACCCGATCCTCGGCGATCCGTCGTTAGGTGCGGCGCCGGCGGCGAGCACGGGCGGTGGCAGCGGCGGAATCATCAGTGATGTGATGAGCACCGCCAACCAGCTGGGCGCAAGTCAGGCGATCGACCTGATCAAGGGAATGCTGATGCCGTCCATCATGCAAGCAGTCCAAGGCGCCAACGCGGGTGCGGCGCCAGCCGCTGCCGCAGCAGTACCGGCACCGGCACCGGCACCGGCAACCTAACGCGGCGCGGGTGGCATAGAACTTGTCACCAGACGGCACCGCAGAGTGGAGCTGGGCCCGGGGGCACCCGAGGACGAACGCTCTGCGGTGCCGTTGCCGTGCTTTGTTGACAAAATCGCCGTGTCTCACCGTGTCGAAACATTAGCAACATGAGACACATACGTAACATCATCTGGTGCCGTGCCGCCGCCCCGCACCCACGATGTTGCTCAGCGCCGTCGTGGCGACCGCTGTGATAGTGCCCTGGGCGCTCGGCTCCGGCCGCAGCGAGGCGCCGACCCGGCCTTCGGATACTTACGTCGCCCAGCAGCCGCTAATCGGGCTGGGCGGTGGCGTCACGGTCCGGGAAATCACCCAGTCCACGCCGTTTTCCATGGTCGCCTTGACTGGCGGGGACTTGACCGGCACCTCGGCGCGGGTGCGGGCCAAGCGCCCCGACGGTTCCTGGGGTCCGTGGTACGGGACGGAGGCGCTGGAATCGAGCGGCCGTGACGGATCGGCGGAGCGCGGTCCTCGCGGCACCGAACCGGTGTTCGTCGGCAAAACCACGAC
>NZ_CAXUCH010000178.1:0-5304 GCF_964249325.1 uncultured Mycobacterium sp.
CCACGTACCAGTTTCGGAATCACCAAGCAAACGGGGATGCGTTGAGGCAGAGATTGCATTGGCTGGCGCTGCATGGCTTCATCCGCAGCGTCGCATGGCTGGGCGCGAGGCGCGGCGATCCGCAGGGCCGGTTGATCGCAGATCCGGCGGTCAAGGCTGATCCGGTGCCCTTCTATGAAGGACTTCGGCGGCACGGCCCCTTGGTGCGCGGCCGCATCAGTTACCTTGCCCTCGACCACGCCGTCGCGCAGGAAGTGCTGCGGTCGGAGGACTTCCGCGTCTTGTCGATGGGGTCCAATTTGCCGGCGCCGCTGCGCCGACTGGAGTCCCGCGTCCGCGACGACATGCTGCATCCACTGCGGCCGCCGTCCCTGCTGTCGGTGGAGCCGCCCGAACACACCCGCTATCGCAAGACGGTGTCGTCGGTGTTCACGCCAAGGGCGGTCGCGGCGCTGCGTGATCGAGTCGAGCAGAGGGCGACTGCTCTTCTCGGCGAGCTCGCCGACGAGCGGGGTGTCGTCGACATCGTCGAGCGGTATTGCTCGCAGCTTCCGGTCGCAATCATCAGTGACATCCTCGGCGTGCCGGACAGCGACCGCGGGCACATCCTGGAGTTCGGTGAGCTGGCCGCGCCCAGCTTGGACATCGGTCTGCCGTGGCGGCAATACCAGCAGGTACAGCGCGGCATCGCCGGATTCAATTTGTGGCTGGCGGGCCATCTTCGCCAGTTGCGACGCGAGCCGGGCGATGACCTGATGAGCCAACTGTTACAGATGGCCGAAAGCGGAAGCGCTGAAACGCATCTGACCGAAACAGAGCTGCAAGGGATCGCCGGTCTCGTGCTGGCTGCCGGGTTGGAGACCACGGTTAACCTGCTGGGCAACGGGATTCGGATGCTACTGGACACGCCCGGGCATTTGCGCACGCTGCGCGAGCGCCCGCAGCTGTGGCCGAATGCGGTCGAGGAGATCCTGCGGCTCGACTCACCCGTTCAGCTCACCGCGCGGGTGGCGAGTACCGATACTGTGTTGGCCGACAACGCGATCAAGCGTGGCGAGATGGTGGTGGTCTACCTGGCCGCGGCCAATCGTGACCCCGGCGTGTTCACCGATCCGCACCGGTTCGACATCGAACGGCCCAACGCCGGCCGGCACCTGGCGTTCTCCGGCGGCCGGCACTTCTGCCTGGGGGCCGCGCTGGCCCGCGCCGAGGGCGAGGTGGGGCTGAAGGCGTTCTTCGACCGCTTTCCCGACGTGCGCTCCGCGGGGGCGGGCAGCCGGCGCGATACGCGGGTGCTGCGCGGCTGGTCGACGTTGCCGGTGGCGCTGGGGCCGGTCAGGTCACTGGCCACCGCTGACTGATTGGCGCGCATCGCGAGATAGAAGCCAAGGTCGCGATCTCGGCGATGACGCAGCCGTCGCTTCTGTTTCGCGGAGACACTAAAGCTGATCAGTGTTGGGCGAGCTCACGCGGCACCACCACAACATCGACCAGGGCGCCGTTGCGCCACACCGTCATCTCGATACGACGCTCGATGGCGTCCTCGACCATAAGCCGCTGAATGGCGGTGGCCGTCACCACGTTTCGGCCGTCGACGCTGACCACGATGTCGCCGCGGCGCAACCCGGCTTGAGCTGCCGGGCTGCCGGGAACGACGCTGGCCAGCTGCAGACCGTGCGTTGTTCCCAGCTTGGCGGCCACCGCCGGGGGTACCGGGATGTGTGAGCCGGCAATACCCAGCCACGCGCGACGCACCCGGCCGGTATGCATCAGCGCCGCGATGATCTTGTGTGTGGATTCGTTGATCGGCACGGCCAGTCCAAGACCTACACCAGCGACAGCTGTGCTCACGCCGACCATCCGCCCGCGCCCGTCGGCGAGCACGCCGCCGCTGTTGCCCGGGTTGAGCGCGGCATCGGTCTGGATCACCTCGTCGACCACGCGGCCCGCGCGGGTGGGCAGCGAGCGTCCCAACCCGGAGACGATGCCGGCGGTCACACTGCCCGCCAGGCCCAGCGGGTTGCCGACCGCCACCACCAGCTGCCCGACTTGCAGGTGCTCGGCGCGTCCCATGGCGACCGGCGCCGGAACGCTACCCCGCGCCTTGAGCACCGCCAAGTCGGAAAGCACGTCGCGGCCCGCGACGTCTGCGGTCACCGTGGCGCCGTCGGCGAACGTCGCCTCCGCGGAACGGGCAGTGCCCACCACATGGGCGCTGGTCAGCAGGTAGCCGTCGGATGTGATGACACTGGCGCTGCCACTGCCCTCCCCCCGCCGCGAGCGCACCGCCAGGCTCGCGACGCTCGGCAACACGACTTGGGCGACCCTCGTGACCACAGCGGAGTAGGCGTCGAGGGCGTCGGCGTCAGGGCGCTCGTCAGGCATAACCACCTCAGCGCCGCACCGGCGTGCGGTATGCCAGAGTTCGCCGTGGGCATAACAGGTCGTTCGTTGACATACACTCAGCGACCGCCTTGTATTGACGTCCGTGACCACCAACGCGGCCGCGGCCCCGGTACTGGGGCTGTGGCTGGCGCTGTCGCTACGCGATTGGGACGCAGTCAAGACGTTTTTGTCGGCGGACTGTATCTACGTCGACATGCCCGTCGGTCCAACATTGGCCGCGCGTGGACCCGACAACATCGTCAAGCGGCTCAAGGTCGGGCTCGAGCCGCTGGCCGGATATGAGAACCACGACGGTCTGCTGGTGTGCAACGGCTCCGACGTGATGTACGAACACTCCGAAACGTGGCGATGGGACACCGGCGAAACCGCTGTGCTGCCGTTTGTTTCGGTGCACAAGGTCTCCGACGGCAAGGTGACGTTATGGAAGGACTATTGGGATTTCGGTGCGATCGCCAACCACGCGCCGCCGTCCTGGATGGAGAATCTGTCCAAAGCGGACACGTCATGGGTGTTCGACGCGACCGGGTTGATCTAAGCGCCAGCATTTCAAACCCATTCGTGGCGGCGTTCGACAGGCACAGCAGATGATGTCACACCAGGCCGGTGACCGAAAGTTTGCCGGACTTAGCCGCGCTGATGCCCTCCTGGCATCGGACCGTGCGATCCACCGGCAAATCCCCCAAGACCGTCACCACCTACACCGCGGGCGTGAACTCGTTTCTGCGCTGGTGTGAGCGCACCGGCACGCCCGCCGCACTGACCAAGGCCAACGCCCAGACCTGGATTGCCGACCTGCTCGGCGCCGGGACGTCGGCCAAAAGTGCCGACACTTGGTTGGGCGGGCTGAAGCGCTTCGCCGCGTGGCTGGCCGAGGAAGAGGAGTTGCCGTTTGACCCGCTGGTGCGCATGTCGCCGCCGAAATTCGACCAGAAGGTGACCGACCCACTGACCGAGGACGAACTCAAACGGCTCATCAAGGTCTGCCAAGGCAAGAGCCTTCGCGACCGCCGCGACGAGGCGATCGTGCGGCTGCTGGCCGAAACCGGGATACGCGTTACCGAGCTCGTAGACCTAAGCTGCGACGACCTAGACGCTGATCTACGGGGCGGTCAAGTGTCGGCAAGTCGTATCTCGTTGCGGCGATGCTGCTTGCGCTGCTAATCGACGGGCGGGAGTTCCTGGGGATGCAACCCACCGACACGGCGAAGCTGTGGAAACCGGCGATTCTGTGGACCGACCCCGGCTCAGATGAGGAGTACGGCGAACGGGTCTGCGAGCACCTGCCCGAGGGGGCTCAGGTTGACGTGCCGATGTTTCGCGTCGGTCGGACCACACGGGCCGACGAGTGGGAGGCGTTAGCGGAATTCCTGCTCGCCGAGGGGTTCAACTTCGTTGTGCTGGACAACCTCATGGGCATCGCTGGCGACACCAACGATGCCGATGCGACGCCTCAGCGAGCAGGCTTGCGAGCGTCTCTCCGGTCACCCCACCCACCAGACGACTCGGCATGGAGAGGAAAGTGCTCAATCTGGCGAGGCGACGCCGCGTTGCCCAGGCAGTCGCCACGCGGGCTGACTTGGTGATCCCCACACCCGCGAGTGCCCGTCCTGCGGGGCGCCCCTCCACGGTCAAGGATCGGGGGCTGCGGTCGCTGGTGGCGACCTTCGACCCCCGACCCTGCACTGACCGCGGAGCCTCTGCGCCCCCGACCGGTCACCTTCTCCTTCTTAATTTTCAGGTTCTCGAATTGCTGCGTTCTCGAATGACATTGCGTTATCGAACGCGAGTGACATTGCGTTCTCGAATGGCTCACCAAGTGGTTGCGTTGGTCGGGTACATTACTAGCCGCAGCCTGTTTGCGGGAGCCGTGGGGCTTCCTCACCCCTCCTCCATGCTAAAAAACGCAAGCGACTCGCAAACGCAACGGACAACACTTGCCGAATAACTCACCAAGCCGGTTGCGTCAGGCGATCATCTCACTTCCGGCCGTTTCGAGACGCCGGAGACTCAGCCTTTTTTAACGATTCGGTAGCGACGGAGGTAAATCACAAGATCATGCCGGAATTGTTAGATCTGTGCATCGGCGCACCAGCCGCCACACTCCGGCACTGGTATCTAACCGGCTGTGGGACGACGTCAGCCAAAATCGGCGGGCGTGTACTTTATCGGTGCGTCCCCGCGCAGGCAATATAATTTCAAAACTTGTCCAGCCACGAATACGCGCGGATAGCGGTGCGAAGGCGGGTTCTGCTGGAGATTTCGTCACCCCCTCCGGCTATGAGTACTGCGCCGCGACCTGGGCAAACAGCCTCCACATGCCGGCCGCGCGTTGGATACTACGTCGGTAGCGAGGGGAGGTCTAGTTGAGCGCCCAGCACCCGCACGCCGGCGGGACGTTCGGCAAATACCAACTCAACCGCCTGCTCGGCGAGGGCGGGATGGGTGAGGTCTATGAGGCGTATGACACCGGCAAAAACAGAACGGTCGCCCTGAAGATACTCACCGACGAGAACGCCCAAGACGCAAGCTTCCGTACCCGATTTCTGCGCGAGTCGCACGCCGCCGCAGTGCTGCAGGAACCACACGTCATCCCCATCCACGACTGGGGCGAGATCGACGGCACCCTGTACATCGACATGCGCCTGGTCCAAGGCCAGACCCTCTACGACTTGCTAAAAAGGGGGCCGTTAGCACCGGAACGAGCGGTGCCGATCATCCAGCAGATCGCCGCCGCGCTCGACGCCGCCCATGCTGAGGGACTGATCCACCGGGACGTCAAACCGCAGAACATCATTGTCACGCCGGCCGATTTCGCGTACTTGGTCGACTTCGGTATCGCCGAGGCCAAGGGCGAGACCCACCTGACCAGAGCCGGTTACCAGGTGGGCACCTTCAACT
>NZ_CAXUCH010000178.1:5314-6902 GCF_964249325.1 uncultured Mycobacterium sp.
GAACGATTCAGCGACCAGGAGACGACCCCCGCTGTCGATGTCTACTCGCTGGCCTGCGTGCTGCACGAGGCGCTGACAGGAAGCACGCCGTTTCCGGGTCTCAGCCACCAGCAAGCCATGGCAGCTCACCTCTCCTCCCCACCGCCGCGGCCCAGCGCAATAAATCCGCGAGTGCCGGCATCTTTTGATGACGTCATCGCGCGCGGCATGGCCAAAGAACCCGACGACCGCTACGGCAGTGCGGGCGCCTTGGGCCGCGCAGCCCTGCGCGCCCTGAGAGCCGATGCGCGCTCCGCGGCAGCGGGGACCAGCATGGCGGGGCCTACGGCGGCAGCAGCCCCGCCTGGCCCGGTGCCCTTTGACCCCCGGTGGCGCCCTGGCATGGGTGGGCCGGCTGGGACCGATCAGCAAGGCCCCGAGTACCCTTCCCGCGCTTGGCTTTTACCGACAGTGATCGGCGTCGCCGCGACGTTGCTGCTAAGCGCGGTCGGGGTCATCATCGTTTTGCTCGTCAACCAGAAAGGGGGCCCGGCGCCCAGCCCGTCGCCGACGACCGGCGACACAGCGGCACCGACCTCCTACCAAGGCTCGGCACCACCTACGCTCCAGCAGGCGCCGACGCTGGCGCCTCCCCCGCCGCCGACCGCCGTGACCCCTCCCCTTATCACCGGGCCAGACAACACCCCCAGCCATGAGAGTTGCGACTTCGGGTACTCGCTGAATAACGCCAGCGGGTGGGGCAGCCACGCCGGGCGCGGCACACAAGAGACGTCGTGCTTTTTCGCCGCCAGCGTGCTGACTTCCTACTGGGACCGATACGGCAACGCCAGCCGCCAAGCGCGAACCGTCTCAGCGCCCGGGGCGGTCCAGTGCTCCAGCGCCGAGGGGGAGCTGTGCGACGGCTCGAACTACGTCATGCAATGCGTCGCTTACCCGTCCGATAATTGGATCACCTGCACGGGCGGGAAGAACGCGCGCGTCTACCTGTTCTAGGCAGATAGCTCCTCGCGGGCTGCATCGGCTTCACACCAGCGGCCGGCCGGTCAGGCAACCGATAAGAGCCCTACTGATCACATTGGCCGGCAGGCAATTCCGCCGCATGGGAAGTCAACCACTTGCTAACTTCGGTGAGTTCTTGAGTGCCGTCACCGAATGATCCCGATGCCGGCTGTGTGGCCACCGCGACGGCGGTCAGCCCGGTCGGCGTCTTTAGCACTCCCAACTGTCGCACCAGATAGCTACCGGTGGATGATGGCCCCCATCCACCCTTGAACTGGGTGTCCGGGATTAACCCAAGCCCCCATCGCTGGTCCTTCTCCACTTGACTCATCAGCATGAAGATCGGCGCATTGGCGCTGTCGCATACGGCCGCGGCAGTGAACCGGGCCTGGTTGGTCAGCGGCCAGATCGTCTGGCCGAACGCAGCGAACTCCGGCCGCAGCTTTCGCCACTCCACGGTCGTCGGATCGCCGTATCTGCTCAGGACGGCTTCGACTTTGTGCGCTGCTGTGACCGGATCGCCCAGCTGCTCCCAGATCAACTCGGCTGCCGCGTTGTCCGATTCGGTGATGGCGGCCCGCATCGAGTC
>NZ_CAXUCH010000178.1:6912-9077 GCF_964249325.1 uncultured Mycobacterium sp.
TGACGGCCGGCGGGTGCTCTTCGTCCAGGGCGGTGATGGCCAGCGGCACTTTGATGGTCGACCACGCAGGTCCGGCTTCCCAGTCGCCTAAGACGAGCTGCTGTTGTTTGGCACCGACGGCGCTGACGACGACACCCATCGTGGCTTGCAGCCTTTTCTCCAACCGGATGAATTCTGCGGCCAGCGGCGATGTCCCGCCGTTCGGCACCGATCCCGATGGAGCCGTACTCCCCGGTGGCAGAGCTGGGACAGCGGTGTAGCGGACTGGCGGTGTGGCAGTCGGTGCCGAAAACGAAGGAGCTGAGTGGCGCCCGATTACTACAAGGCTTATCACGACGACAGAGACCGTCGCCAACAGGGTTATGGCAGCGGCAATCGCCCACACGATGCGGATCCGGCTAGATCCGCGCTGTCTACCGGGCGGAGCGGCGTGGCGACGCCGGCGAGTTGGCCTGCCGGTGTCGCCGCGAATGGGGCACATACCCTGGGTGCCTAGCCGGGCTAGGGGATTGAAGGAGGCTGCGACATTGTGTTCGACGATCCTGCACGGAGCCGTTTGCTGTCAACGACCACCGGCCGCCGAGTCGTAAATTGATGGCCGTGTCCACCGAGGGGCCGCGGGTGCTGAACCCGACACGTCAGCCGCCCCAACGGCTATCCTGCCGCATTGCGGGAAACGAGAGCTCAGGTAGTAGGGGCTTTTCCGCTGAGATAGGCGACTATCCCCTGGCTGACTGCCGCGGCATATTTCGCTCGTCCGCCCGGAGCCTCCATCTGAGCCGCGTCGTCGCTGTTCTTCATGTTGCCGAGCTCAACAAGGACCGCCGGGTATTGGGCCAGGTTCAGACCGGCAAGGTCGGCGCGGCCGTACAGACCACCGGACCCGATGTAGCTAGATGGTTGAAGACCTGATGCGGCCAGTGAGTCGTGCATCGTGTGCGCCAGCTGGACGGCTGGTCCGGCCTGCGCGTCGTTGAGGGGCGGACTGGAGTAGTTCACGTGGAATCCGCGACCAGATGCCGGTCCACCGTCGGCGTGGATGCTCACTATCGCGTCGGGGTGCACGGCGTTGGCCAGCGCGGCGCGTTGATCGACGCAGGGACCAACGGAATTGTCGTCATCCCGTGACAACTGGGTACGCGCGCCCATTTGGTTGAGTGCATCACGAATGCGCAGTGTGACGTCCCAGTTGAAGGCGTGTTCGGTATAGCCGTCGTTGCTCACAGCGCCAGTCGTGTTGCACTGCTTCGTACCGCCCCGGCCGTTTGCGACTTGGCGGGTTATCGAGGAGTCGTACACGCCGTTGTGGCCCGGATCCAAGAAGACTGCCATTCCAGCGATATTCGGCGCCGCCGACGCGCTCGGCTCAGTGCTGAACGGCTCCAGGATGTAAACGCCCGCAACGACCAGCGCTGTCGCTATCGACCTGACAGGCGCACGTCTCCACGCTGGAGTCAGACTGGGGCGGGGATAGGACTTAACCGCACGGTGCATCCGCGAATGAGTAACAAGGCAACACCATCCGATTCGAGACCGTAATGATCAGGTCAGCGATGAGGGGAGAAGCACTCGACTAAAGCTGATCAAGCACCGAGACCGACTCCGCCGAAGTCTCGCGCACGCCCTTCCACGACGCATGCCTCAGCCCGTCGTGCGCGACCTCTCGGTACTCGACTGTTCCCACGTACTTCGGTGTCACCCACCGCGGGCTGCCGACAGGGCAGAGCCGGGCCGTCACCGGCGGCGTCTTGCGTCCGATGCGGCGCAGCAGCCCGAACAGTGCTCGACGGGCATGGCTCGTCAGGCCGGCGCCCACCTGCGCGTAGAGCACGGTCTGTCCTTCGGCGGTATGCGCGCCCACCAGCAGCGAGCCAACCGTGTCGGCGCCCCGCCCACCGGGCACCCACCCCACGATGCCGACCTCGGAGCTGCGACGCAGGAGCGTCTTGACCCAGTCGGAGGACCGTCCAGGGCGATAGACGGAGTCGACCCGCTTGGAGACGATGCCCTCGTATGCAAGGACAATGTTGTGTCGCCCCTGCAATGGCATGTCGCCGTTGTCTTCGAAGTCATTGCAGATGGTCCGCAGCGCACTGGGCACCACCGACTGGATGTTGCATGTCGTCACGTACGCCATCCGCGCTGGAAACCCCCGGCCTGCTAGC
>NZ_CAXUCH010000179.1:0-8940 GCF_964249325.1 uncultured Mycobacterium sp.
TCCATCGCTGCCACGCGCGCCTGTTCTCGCCCGCGTGCGCCGGCTGGCGCGTCGAATGCTGCGCCGGGCCGATCCTGCCTACAAGCCGGTGCAGCAGCTGTTCTGGTACCGCTCAACGAAATTCGTGATGCGTCGCGCGGTGCCGATCGGTTTGGCGGTCGTTGCCCTGCTGATGCTGTTGGGGGTTCCGTTTCTCGGTGTGAAGTGGGGTTTTCCCGACGATCGTGTGCTGCCGCGGTCGGCCTCTGCGCACCAGGTCGGTGACCAGTTGCGCAATGACTTCGCCGACGACTCGGCGATGGCAGTGCCCATCGTCGTCCCCGACGCCCGCGGTCTTCGCCCAGGCCGCGCTCACGCGCTACGACGCGGGCAGGGACCCGCCGGCCGCGGCCACCGGGTTCGCCGACGGCAGTGCGTTTGTGACCGTCGCCAGCACTGCACCGCTGTTCTCGCAAGCCTCCAACACCCAGCTCGACAGGTTGCACGCCGTGACGGGCCCCGCCGGCCGGCCCGTCCAGATGGGCGGACTGGCGCAGATCAACCACGACAGCGTCAAGGCCATCGAGACGCGGCTGCCGCTGGTGTTGGGGTTGATCGCCGCCATCAGCTTCGTTCTTCTGTTCCTGCTTACCGGCAGCGTGGTGTTACCGCTGAAAGCGCTTGTCCTCAATGTGCTGTCGCTGACTGCGGCGTTCGGTGCGCTGGCCTGGATTTTCCAAGACGGCCATCTGGGCGCGCTGGGGACGACGCCCAGCGGCACGCTGGAGGTCAACATGCCGTTATTGATGTTCTGCGTGGCTTTCGGTCTGTCGATGGACTACGAGGTGTTCCTGGTGTCACGGATCCGCGAGTACTGGCTGCAATCCGACCGCACCCGCGCCGGCAACGACGAGAGTGTGGCGCTCGGGGTGGCCCGTACCGGCCGGGTGATTACCGCGGCGGCGTTGGTGATGTCCATTTCGTTCGCCGGGCTGATCGCTGCCCAGGTGTCGTTCATGCGGATGTTCGGTGTCGGACTGACGCTTGCCGTGCTGGTGGACGCCACCCTGGTGCGGACGGTGCTGGTTCCGGCGTTCATGCACATCGTGGGGCGATGGAACTGGTGGGCACCCAAACCGCTGCTGTGGCTGCACGAGCGGTTCGGCTTCAGCGAATCCGGCGCTGCCCAGCGGTTGACAACGATCGCTCCGACATCGGGGCGGCATCGCCGCTCCGATGTCCGGCTGGGCCACACGAGCGGTAATGGGCAACGGACCCGCGCATCGGTGAGCGACGGTGGTTGAGGTGCCGATGAAAAGTTTGCGACGACCGCGCGCACCGCGTGGCTCCGGTGACCGGCTGCGCGATGAAATCCTCGATGCCGCAACAGAACTGCTCTTAGAAACCGGGCACGCCAAGGCGGTCTCCATCCGGTCAGTCGCGCAACGCGTCGGCGTCACACCGCCCTCGATCTACCTGCATTTCCAGGACAAAGATGCGCTGCTGGACGCGGTGTGTGCCCGCTACTTCGCCAAACTGGATCAGGAGATGCAGCGGGTAGCGGCCGGTCAACAGTCCGCTGTGGAAGTGCTGCGCGCACAAGGGCTGGCCTATGTTCGGTTCGCAATCGCGACCCCTGAGTTGTACCGGATCGCCACCATGGGGGAGTGGCGGTCCGGCAGCGACGTGGACGCGACGCTGGACAGCTCGGCGTTCCAGCACATGCGTGAGACCGTGCAGACCCTAATGGATGAAAAGATCTATCCCTCAGGCGATCCGACGACGGTGGCGCTGCAGCTGTGGAGCGCCGCGCATGGGGTAGCGGCCTTGCTGATCGCCAAGCCGCACCTGCCGTTCGGTGATGCGGAGGCGTTCGCTGACCGGGTGTTGGGCGCAGTGTTCTGGGGGCATCTGGTGGCCGGGTTAGTTGGCCTCGATGCCGCACCCCAAGAACTGCTTAACCGGCTGATGGCACGTGAACAACGAGAGGGTTCGCCGGCATGACAGCGACGACAGCCACGGTGTGCCATCCGTTTTTCGCATGGGTCTGGCCCACCATCGCCGCTCACGAGACCGACACGCTGCGTGGGCTCCGCCGGGAAAACCTGGTCGGCTTGTCGGGGCGGGTGCTCGAAGTCGGTGCGGGCACCGGGACGAACTTTCCGCTATACCCCGACAGCGTCGAACACGTCGTCGCAATCGAGCCCGAGCCCCGGCTGGCCGCCCGTGCTCGCCAGGCGGCGGCCAAAGCTCCGGTTCGGGTGGACGTGAGATGCGAGACGGTGGAGCACTTTACTGCCGGCGAACCGTTCGACGCGGTGGTGTGCTCGCTGGTGCTGTGTTCGGTGGAGAATCCGGATGCGGTTCTGCGCCAGCTGCATTCATGGCTTGCGCCCGGCGGACAGCTGCGCTACCTCGAGCATGTGGCAAGCGGCGGTGTCCGCGGCCAGTTCCAGCGGCTGGCCGACGCGACGTTTCATCCCCGGTTAATGGGTAATTGCCATACCCACCGCCACACCGAGCGGTTGATCGTCGACGCCGGTTTCAACGTCGACCACGCCCGGACCGAGCGGCCTTTGCCTGCGTGGGTGCCATTGCCGGTGGCGGAGTTTCGGCTCGGCCGCGCCCGCCGCCCGGCCTAGGTCGTCGAGACTGCGCCCATAGCGTCTGCGCCGCCACCGCGCCGAGGCGCCGAGGCTGCGCTTATAGCGTCGAGACTGCGCTCATAGCGAGTGACGGCGATCCACACAAGCCATAGGCGCAGGCTCGATGCCACTAACGCAGACTCGAGCGGCGAGACTCCAGCGCGTCGCGCACCCGGCGGATGATGTCCGCCGGACGATCATCGGCGAGTACCCGGATGACGATCCAGCCCAGCCGTTCCAGCTCTTCGCATCGGCGAATATCCCGGGCGTACTGCCAGCGGTCGAGCCGATGGTGTTCGCCGTCATACTCGACCGCGACCATGACGTCCTCCCATCCCATATCGAGGTAGTACGTCTGACGGCCGTCGGCGCTCACCACCGGAATCTGGGTGCGCGGCCGTGGCAGGCCAGCCCGAATCAACAAGAGGCGCAACCAAGTTTCTTTGGGCGACTGTGCACCCGCATCGACGAATTCCAGCACGGTTTCCAGCTGTCTGAGCCCGCGCGCGCCGCGGTGCCGCCCGGCAAGTTCGGCAACGTCGCTCAGATCGACGCCGGTGGCCGCCACCAGCGCATCCATGTGAGCAACCGCGGCGCCGACCGGTCGGCGGCGACCGATGTCGAATGCGGTGCGCACCGGTGTGGTCACCGGCAAGCCCGCCACCAGGTGGGATTCGTCGGGATGCAGACTTACCGCGGAGGTTCGCACCCCGCATGGGGGCCGCGCGTTCGACCAGAACAACTCGATTGGACAGCGATCGTCCACCCATTTCGAGCCATGCCAAGCCGCTGCCGTTAAGCCCGCGACCACTCCCTGCCGATGCGACCACAGCCACGCTGCTACTGCCCGCTGCTGCAACGTCAGCTGTTGGTCGCGGCGGACGTAGACATCGGGAAACACCGCCCGAAACCCGGACCGTAGTTGGTGCCAGCGCAGTACTCCGCCGGCGAGCGCCTCGCTACCGATGAAGGGTTCAGTGGTCGTCATAGCGCTAGGTTCATCGGTTGCCCCGACGCCAGCGCGACCGATACTGCGGTGACAGCCTGCTTTTGTGGACGACCGCGATGTGTGCGCAGCCTCGGCGCTGTGGACGCAGAGTGGGTTTAGTTCAACAGGGCGGGCAGCCGCTGCAGCAGTCCCGGCAATGCTTTGCTAGCGCTCTCGCGCAGGCAGATCGTCGCGCTGCGGGACAGCGGCGTCGGCTCGGGATTGACCTCGACGACAGTCGCGCCGCGCGCCAACGCCAGCTCGGGCAGACCCGCGGCCGGATAGACGATCGCCGACGTACCCACCACCACCAGCACGTCGGCGGCCTGCGTGGCCTCGACGGCTCTCTGCCAGGGCTCCTCGGGCAACTGCTCGCCGAACCACACGACGTCCGGCCGGATCAGGCCGCCGCAAACACAGCTCGGCGGTTCCAGTTCCAGAACGGGCTCAGACATTTCCGGCAGCGTGCCGGCATAGGGCAATGCGCAATCGGCGCAACGGAAATCGAAGATGCTGCCGTGCACGTGGTGGACGGGGTCGCTGCCGGCGCGCTCGTGCAGATTGTCGACATTTTGGGTGACGACGGTGACCTCGGCGTGGTCCTGCCAGGCGGCGATGGCGCGGTGGCCGTCGTTGGGTTCGACGCAGCTGGCCAAGTAATGCCGCCATAAATACCACCCCCAGACCCGTTCCGGGTTTTGCAGCCAACCGTCGATGCTGGCCAACTCGTAGGGGTCGAAGCGAGCCCAGAGCCCGTTCTTGTCGTCGCGAAAAGTCGGCACTCCGCTCTCCGCCGAGATTCCCGCGCCACTGAGCACTGTGATCCGCACCCTCCCAACATAGTCGCTGCGCGATACTGGGCAGGTGGAGCTGGGGGAAGCACTGCGACTCGATGCGCGGGCGGGCAGGCCGCTATTCGACCAGCTCAGGACTCAGCTCATCGACGAAATCCGGACCGGCAGGTTGGCGCCCGGCACCAGATTGCCGACCGTGCGCGAGCTGGCCGGCCAGCTACACCTTGCCGTGAACACGGTGGCCCGCGCCTACCGCGAGCTGGAGACAGCCGGCATCGTCGAAACCCGCGGCCGATTCGGCACTTTCGTCGCCCGGGCTGACCCGGCCGACGCCGCGATGGCGGCTGCGGCCCGGACCTACCTCGACACGGCCCGCGCACTGGGCCTCGGCAAGCACGACGCGATGCGTTATCTGGATGTCGCGCCGGACGACTGAAACTACTTGTCCGCTGCCTGCAGCACCTTGGCCAGCGTGCGCAGGTTGCGGGTAGTCGTCGACGACTTGTAGCGCGGCTTACCCATCGTTTTGCCGATGGTGCTGTCCAGGGTGGAGCCCTTGGGCACTTGCCAGTAGATGACCCCGTTTCCGCGGCTGATCTTCTCGCCGGACGCGGCAGTCAGCGCGGCGAGTTCGTCAAGCACCTTGGTATCGCTCACGAACGTCACATACGACTGGTATCCCTCGACCTCGCGTTCGAACGGATACGCATCGAAGATGGCCCGCACGCTTTCGACGTCGTAGACCAGCACCCAGGCGTCATAGCCGAAGCGTTCGCGCAACGCGGCTTCTATCCTCGCGCGCACCGGGCCAGGCTTTGACGGCGACTCCAACAGCACGTTGCCGCTGGCCAAGATGGTGCGCACGGTGCTGAAACCGGCGTCGGCCAACGCGCTCGCTACCTCGGCCATCTTGAGGTTGACGCCGCCGACGTTGACGCCGCGCAGGAATGCCGCATATCGGGTCATGCGAATTCCAGCAGCGTGACGCTTGAACGTCTCCGGCGCAGCGGGACGTCGTCCATCCAAATGCGGTCGAGCACCGATTGGGCGAGTTCGACGATGCGGTCGTCGCGGGGAAGCAGTTGCCGGCGCAGCGCCATCACCGGCGGCAAGTCGACCGAATACCACGTCACGTCATCGAGCAGGCCAGCTCGATCCAGACGCCAGAAACTGGTTTGCAAGCCTTCGGCAAGAGCGACGACATACGCCTGCGGGTGCGTGCGCAGATACTCCGCGGTGGCAGAGTCGAACGTCAAGGCCCGCCGCGGGTGAGACTGGTGCGGCTTGCCGAACTTGTCTTAGTCATAGTCGATCACGTCGAAAAGTGCGATGGCCCAAGGGTCGTCGAGCACACCACCCGGGCGCTTGGCCTCGATGGCCCGATTGCGCAGCGTCCACAGTGTGGTGGCCGAGACGACCACCAGCGAATTGCCGTCGACCCTCGTCATAGCGCGATGGTAGCGACGCCGCCGGCGAATCGGGACCGGTCACCGGCAGCGGCGACGGTAGGCTCGCGTCATGGGACGCCGCGTGTTCGACGACAAGCTGCTGGCCGTGATCAGTGGGAACTCCATCGGCGTGCTCGCCACCATCAAGCGCGACGGGCGGCCCCAGCTGTCGAACGTGCAGTACTACTTCGACCCACGCAATTTGGTCATCCAGGTATCGATCACCGAGCCGCGTGCCAAGACCCGCAACTTGCGCCGTGACCCGCGGGCCTCGATCCTGGTCAACGCCGACGACGGATGGTCGTACGCCGTCGCCGAGGGCACCTCGGAATTGACGCCGCCGGCGGCCGCGCGCGATGACGACACCGTCGAGGCGCTGATCACCTTGTACCGCAACATCGCCGGTGAACACCCGGACTGGGACGAATACCGCGACGCGATGGTCACCGACCGACGGGTGGTTTTGACGCTGCCCATCACCCACGTATACGGCCTGCCGCCCGGCATTCGTTAGCCTGCGCAACGCTCGGCCGGCCGGATCCGCGCTAGGCTGCCGACATGGCGGTATCGAAGCCCGGACCAGATCCCACGTCGGAAGACGAGACCAAACGCAAGTTCCGGGAAGCCCTGGACCGCAAGAAGCAGAAGTCGTCGTCCGGATCCGCTCACAAGGACGCCGGCGCCAAACAGCCGCGAACACACGGGCCCGCCGAAAGCCGCCGGGAGTTCCGGCGCAAAAGCGGTTAGTCGCTGACCGCCGCGCCCAGCGCGGCTTTCTGCTGAGCGTCGGCCAAACCGAAAAATGCTGCTGGAACGGCGAATTCGACTGCGGCGAGCACGTCTTGAAACCAATGCGGTCGACCGTTTACGGCCCGCGAGATCAACCGTCCCACGCCGCCGGCAAGCATCAGCCCGGCCAGCAGGCGCACCTCGTCGGCGCGGATCGGCGACTGCCGGGCCGCGCGCATCCAGGCGATTCCGTACCCGGCGAAGATGGCCGAGTAGAAACGCTCCCGAGAATCGACTGTCGCGTTGGCGTCCGTCGCGCCGGGAACCGACGCGGTGCCGAGCGCGAAGTGGTAGGCCCCGATGGCGATCGACGACACGCCGGTACACACGGACAGATACTTCAGGTATCGGCCCTTGGGCGTCGTGACAGCGGTAGTGCCAGCCATCTCAGCGGTTCCTTTCACACGTACGGCAGCGGCTTGGGCCAACCGTAGGCCCAGTAAGTAGACGGGTGTCAACTTAGTGTGTAAGCTCTTGCGGGCCAAGGCCAATCGTGTAGCTGCTATACCCCGCGTCCCGGACAGCTGTAGACGGTTGTCAACTAGGATCTGGGTGTGGCCGTTCAACGTCGTCTCGGTCCCGAGCTTCGCCGCGAAAACGTCATAGAGGCCGCGGAGCGGGTCTTCGCGGCCCTGCCCTACGAGGACGTCACCATAGATGCCGTCGCCGAAGAGGCCGGCATTTCACGGGCGCTGCTGTACCGCTATTTCCCCGGCAAACCGGCACTGTTCGCGTCGATATACCGGCGGGCGGCCGAGCGGTTGCTCGACGGCGTCCGGTTGCGCCCGAATGCTTCGCTCGAAGAACAGATCGGCGGCGGCCTGGACGCCCAGCTCGACTACTTCGTCGCCAACCGCAACACCGTGCTGGCCGCCAACCGGACATTGGCCACCGATCCTGTCGTGCAGGACATCATCAACGCCGAGCTGGCCGCGCTGCGAGATCGCATCGCCGATGCGGCCGAGCTCGACCAGCCTGCGCGCCAACGACTTCCGCTATCGTCATCAGCTGGCTGGCATTCGTTCGGGTGCTGTGTGTGCAATGGCTGGCCGACGAGCAGTTCACCCGCGAAGAAGTCCGTGCCCTGTGTATGGACGCTCTTACCGCGATACTGCCGCCGCAGCCGTAAGTGGTCCTTAGACTATGGGCGTGCCGAAACTGCAGCTCGCTCAGGACCCGCGCGCCGACGCGCTGCTGGAATCCAACCCGTTCGCGCTGCTGGTCGGCATGTTGCTGGACCAGCAGGTGCCGATGGAGACGGCCTTCGCGGGCCCGAAGAAGATCGCCGACCGCATGGGCGGTTTCGACGCCACCGAGATCGCCGACTACGACCCGGACAAGTTCGCCGCACTGTGTTCGGAACGGCCTGCGATACATCGCTTTCCGGGTTCGATGGCCAAGCGGATTCAGGCGCTCGCACAGGTCATTGTCGACCGGTACGACGGCGACGCAGCCGGCTTGTGGACGGCCGATGCGCCTGACGGGGCAGAAGTGCTGCGGCGGCTCAAAGGGCTGCCCGGCTTTGGCGAGCAGAAGGCACGCATCTTTTTGGCGTTGCTCGGCAAGCAGTACGGTGTGACGCCGGCGGGCTGGCGGACAGCGGCCGGCGAATACGGCAAGGCCGGCAGCCACATGTCGGTGGCCGATGTCGTCGACGCCCGCTCACTCGAGCAGGTGCGCTCCTTCAAGAAGCAGATGAAGGCAGCCAAAACGGCGACTCCGAAGGTGACCCGAAAGGCGGCAACGTGAAGACACACCTGAACTGTCCGTGCGGTGAGGCGATCGTCGGCAAGGACGAGGACGAACTGGTCGAACTGACCCAGGCGCACCTTGCCAGCGCTCATCCCGGCCTCGAGTACGACCGCGACGCGATTCTTTTTATGGCGTACTGACGGGCGTTACGGCACCACCGTCGAGCCGATGGTGGGCATGAACTGGCACTGCTTTTCCTTGGTGGTGACCTGCCCGAAGATCGTCGAGATGATGCTGCCCGAACCGGTGTCCGCGATAGCGGTCAAGGTGGTCGGCCCGTCGGGGTTGATGTCGGGCCGCGGCTTGAGTGTGGCGCTACCCGACTTGCCGGTGGTGAGGTTCACCCACGTGACGTTCAAGGGCAGCTTCTGCTCGTCGGCGGGCCCCGGTGTGCCGATCGCGGTGAACACGTAGGCGGTTTGGCCAGGACCGGGACCGGGAGTGGGGATCTTGGCCGGCCCCGCCACCGACAGCGCGGTCGCGATTGAGCTGCTGCCGTCGGCCAGGCAGCCGCTGCCGATCGAGGGGTATATGAAGTCCTGGGT
>NZ_CAXUCH010000180.1:0-8902 GCF_964249325.1 uncultured Mycobacterium sp.
GGCAGCGACAGACCCGCCAACAACACCCCGCCGTTGCCTCCCTCCAGCAGCGGGAAGTTGCGCGAGACCATCACCACTCGCCGCGCTGTCGCGCCCGGATCGGCTGCGCGGCCCGCGGCGACCGCCATCGTCAAGGCATCCTCGTCGGGCCCCTTGACCCGCCTGCCGCCGCGTTGCCACGGCGGCAAGTAGGTACCGATCGCCACAATGTCGGTCATGCGGGCTCTCCGGGGCGGTCTGGGACGGACAGTTAATACGCTATATAGTTATAGCATTGTCTGCCACTTGGACGAAGGGATCCGGTTTGCCCGCCAGCATCGAGCGCAGTTTGAAAGGCCGCGTTGTGGTGGTCACCGGCGCCAGCCGGGGCATCGGGCGCCAGATCGCGCTTCGCGCCGCAGCAGACGGCGCGCACCTGGCGCTGATCGCCAAGACCCACACCCCACATCCGCGCATCGACGGCTCACTGACGCAGACCGCCCAGGCGGTGCGCAACGCCGGCGGCGACGCGCTGGCGCTGCCCTGCGACATTCGGGACGCGGACGCGGTCGGCGATGCGATCAGCCGGGTCGTCGAGCAGTTCGGGCGCATCGACATCGTCGTCAACAACGCCGCAGCGCTGGACCTGCGTCGCACCCCCCAGCTGCCCGTCACGGCGTTCGACCGGTTGCTGGCGGTCAACGTGCGTGGCCCCTTCGCGCTGGTACAGGCCGCCTACAAGCACCTCAAACTCTCAGACAACCCGCACATCTTGACCATCTCACCACCTATCAACCTCGAACCAGCCTGGGCAGCAGCACATTTGGGCCACACAATCGGCAAATACGCCGAAAGCCTGCTGACGTTGGGTTGGTCGGCCGAATTCCAGGCTATTCCGATCGCGGCCAATTCACTGTGGCCGGCCACTACGGTGGCCAGCACGGGAATGATGGCCGTGCTGGGCGAGGACGCCGCCCGAGCGCAGGGCCGCAGTCCACAAATCATGGCCGACGCTGCGCATGCGATCCTGACTCGGGCCGCCGCAGAATGCAGCGGCAACTTCTTCACCGACGAACAGGTGCTGCGTCAGGAGGGCGTCGATGACTTCTCCGAATATCGACTGGCCGCCCGCGAGGAGGACCTGACCCCCGACTTCTACTTACCGACAACGCCCTTACCCGCGGTCTGACGCGCAATGAGTTGCTTTGAGCGGCTGTGCGCCAACGATTCTGACCTGGCGAAGTTGCGGGCATCGATCCGCGAGTTCCTGCGTGCCGACCAAGCCGAATTCGGCTGGCAGCCCACCGTGGATTCGTGGCTGTCATGCTGGGACGAAGCATTCAGCGCCCGCCTCGGCGACGCCGGTTTCCTGGGCCTGACCGTCCCCGCGCGCTACGGCGGACGCGGGTTGGGCCATCTGCATCGTTACGTAGTCACCGAGGAACTGCTGGCGCACGGCGCACCGGTGGCCGCGCACTGGGTGGCCGACCGCCAGCTCGCGCCCACCCTGCTGGCCTACGGCACCATCGAGCAGCAACAGCAGCTGCTGCCCCGCATCGCCGCGGGACGGCTCTACTCGGCGATCGGGATGAGCGAACACGGCGCCGGCTCCGATCTTGCCGCCGTACAAAGCAGGGCCACCCGAACCGAGGGCGGCTGGACCATCAAGGGCACCAAAGTGTGGACCAGCGGCGCGCATCGGGCACATCAGATCGTGGTGCTGGCCCGGACCAGCCCGGCCGATCCCGAACGCCGCCACGCCGGGCTGAGCCAGTTCCTCATACCCCCAGATGCGCCCGGGGTCACCATCCGGCCGGTCGCGCTGATGTCAGGCGAGCACCATTTCAACGAGGTCGTGTTCGACGACGTGTTCGTGCCCGACGCCGATGTGCTTGGAACCATCGGCGACGGCTGGCATCAAGTGACCGCCGAGCTGTCCTTCGAACGCAGCGGCCCCGAACGTATCCTATCCACCGCGCCGCTGATCAGCGCCGCCATTCGCGCCGTGGCCGCCGCCGGGCAGTCCGAGCAGTCCGCGACCGCAGTGGGTGAGCTTATGGCCCGGCTGGTCTCGCTGCGCCAGTTGTCGGTGTCGGTGGCCCGTGTGCTGGCCGACGGAGGTTCGGCGGCCAGCCGCGCAGCGCTGGTCAAAGACCTCGGCACACAGTTCGAGCAGCAATCGGTCGACTTGGCCGCCGACTTGCTGCATGATCCCGACCCGGCCCTGCGCGCGATGCTCGACACGGCTCGGCTGCACCGGCCGCTGTTCACGCTGCGCGGCGGCACCAACGAGGTGCTGCGCGCCGTGGTGGCCAAGGGGATGGGAGTGCGATGAGCGCGCTGACCGCGTTGGCCGGCGGCGTCTTCGACCAGCCCGACGACGACGGCGCCGAGCTGCGTCAGCTTGTCGATGACATAGGCCGCCGCTGCTTTGAGGCGCGGCTGGGTCAGCGCACCCGACCGGAGCGCTTCGACGAAGCCCTATGGCGCCACCTGCAGGACACCGGACTGGCCCGGTTGACCAGTACCCCCGAGTTGGCGGCCGGTCCCGGCGAGCTGGCGACGGTGCTCGCCGGGCTGGCGCGCCACGCCGGCGCGGTCCCGATCGCCGAAACCGATCTGCTCGCAGCATGGTTGGCCCAGCAGGCGGAACTGCAACCGCCGACCTCGGGGCCCCTGACCATCGCCGAATCCGATGCGACCGTGTGCGGCGACCGCCTCACAGGCAGCGCGGCCGACGTGCCCTGGGCGCGGGATGCTGCCGCGATCATCCTGTGCGCCAAGACCTCTGAGGGCTGGTGCGCCGCGCAACTGAATCCTGCAGACGTTGTGATCGACGACGGCCAGAACCTGGCCGGTGAACCGCGCGACCGGATCAGCTTCGAGCTGCCCGCCGAGCGGTGTCACCGCATCGAGGCGGTGGTGTACGACGAGTTGGCGCGGCGCGGGGCATGGGCCCGCTGTGTTCAGATCATCGGGGCACTCGATGCCGCCGCCGAGCTGACGGTGGCGCATACCGGCGAACGCGTGCAGTTTGGCCGACCGCTGTCGCGGTTTCAGTCGGTGCAACACGCGCTTGCCGCGATGGCCGGCGAGATCGAAAGAGGCCGGGCCGCAGTCACATTAGCCGTCGCGGCCGCCTGCGATTACGGGTTCGGCGCCGCCCAAACCGACTACGCCGTCACCGTGGCCAAGGTGGTGCTCGGCCGCGCGGTGGGCCCGGCCACCACCATCGCCCACCAGCTGCACGGCGCGATCGGTGTGACCCTCGAGCACCGGCTATGGCTGGCCACCATGCGTGCTCAAAGCTGGATCACCGAGTACGGCCATACCGCACACCACGCCCGCAGGCTCGGCCAGGTCGCGATGAGCGTGCAAAACCCATGGGACCTCATCATCGGCAACGACCTGACCGGCTGGAAGTAACCACGGCACGAAGGAGAAACAGTGACAGTTGCGGCATTCAACGGCGCATCGGCGATCGTCAGCGGCGGCGCCGGCGGTCTGGGCGAAGCAACGGTGCGACGGCTACACGCCGACGGGCTTGCCGTCGTGATCGCCGACCTGGCCGAGGACAAGGGCAAGGCCCTGGCCGCCGAACTGGGCGAACGGGCGCTGTTCGTGCCCACCGACGCCACCGACGAGGACAGCGTCCGAGCAGCCATCGACGCAGCCAACACGCTTGCCCCGCTGCGTTATGCGGTCATCGCCCACGGCGGGTACGGCGGGCCACCCGAACGCATCGTCAACCGCGACGGCACTCCCGCTGACTTCGGGGTATTCCAAAAGGCCATCGAGCTGTACCTGTCGGGCACCTACAACGTCGCCCGCCTGGTCGCCGCCTCAATCGCCACTGCCGAACCCCGCGACGACGACGAGCGCGGTGCGCTGGTGATGACCGCGTCAATCGCCGGCTACGAGGGCCAAATCGGGCAAAGCGCCTACGCGGCGGCCAAGGCGGGGGTGATCGGGCTGACGCTGGCGATCGCGCGTGACCTCGGCTCGGCCGGCATCCGCGTCAACACCATCGCCCCCGGCACCATGAAGACCCCGATCATGGAATCGGTCGGCGAGCAAGCACTCGCTAGGTTCGCTGCGAATGTGCCCTTCCCCAAGCGGCTCGGCGCGCCCAGTGAATTCGCCGACGCCGCAGCGTTTTTGCTGTCGAACCGCTACGTCAACGGCGAGGTGTTACGCCTCGACGGCGCACAACGCTTCCCGCCCAAATAGCCGGCCACGACCGACAGCAAAACAGTATAATTTTCAAATGATTCGCTGTCTGGCGGCGCTGCGAGCCCTCGTGGGGCTTGCGCTTATTGCTGGAGGCTGTGCGGCGGTAGCGCAGGCGTCGCCCACAGGTGGGGACGGCTCTGGGCAGTGCTCGTTTGTTCTCACACCGCCCAAAGTCGTGCAGGCCTCGGGCGTGACCGTCGTGATGGCCGCGATGCATCCGGGGCCGTGCCCCACCGACGCCGAACCCAATTCGTCGGTGGTGTGTCTGTCCATAGCCGGCGACGGCACGCCCGGACAGTGCGCATCGAAGATGGGCCGCGACCCGGCGATCGTCTACTACACCTACCAGCCGGGCGCCACCTACGTGGTCAAAGGCCTCGGCTGCGCCAGCACGTTCTTACCGCCGTATACCGTCTGCCAGAACTTCGGCCCCTCGCAGACAACCGTGTAAGGCCCGAGCGCTCAACGACACCGGCAGCGCGAAGCGTTCCCGTTACACCGGGTCGAATCCGGAGATCAGCCAGCGATCACCGCTTTTGTCCATGCTCACCCGCACGGTGGAGGCCGTTTCAGTGGGTGCATCGTTGCCGACAGTCACTGTCTGGTCGACGTACACCAGCACGACGGCGTGGTCTGGGCTTGCGGACACCGAGGCCGCAGCGGGAACGGTGGCGACCGCCGAAACGTGGCCCTTTTTCGCGCCGGGGATCACGACATCGTGCACCAACTGCGTGTAGGAGTCCTTGAACTTGCCGGTTAACCGGTCCTGGGCGGCGCCGAGGTCTTTTTCGACACTGTCGGGTCGGTAAGACAGCAGCGCTACGGTGGATTCCTTGGCCGCGGCGACCGACTCGACCGCGGTCAGCGCCGATGCGCGGTTCCACGAATCTTGCCACTTCAAATAGCCGGCCCCCGCCGATATCGACAACGCCAAAACGGGCAGCACCATGAAGGCGAACACTCGCGGCCACGGGATCCGAGCCCACAACGACCGCAACCCTCGTTTCTTCGTGTCATCGGTTTCGCCGTCACCGGCCGATGCACCCTGGGCGCCGGCACGGTCGTCGGCATCGCTAGAGTCCTCGGCGCCGCGCGCATCCTCGGGCTCGTCTGCTTCAGACTCGAGGTTCGCGGTGGTCTCCTCGGCGACCAACGGTTCATCCTGCTCGGTGCCGGTATCGCTTTCAATGGGCACTGCGGTGGTTCCTTTTCTGGTTCGTGGGCTCATTCAACGCCTTGACGGTCCGCGGGCAACTCACGGCACAAACGCGACGTTGGACACCTTGGCCTCGTCGCCGTCCTTGTGCACGGTGATCCGCATCCGCCAGTGCCGCGGTTCCGGCTCGGCCCCCCCGACAGTCGAGGTGTTAACCGACACCGCGACCAGCACTTGGGCTTCCTCACCCGATTGCGACTCCAGACCCGCCTCGGTGATGGTTCCCACCGACTTCGACTGCACCTTTTTGACCAGTTCGATGAAAGGCTTGGAGCGCTTCGAGAAGTCGTCATAGAAGGTGCCGGTCGCGGAGTCCAGAATGCGCTGGATGTCGCCGTCGGCGTGCTGCCAGTCGATCGTTGTCAGATCCAGCGCGCCCTGCCTGCCGACCTGTACGAGCAGCGCACGCTGCTGTTGGGCCTGATGCGACTGGTAATTCCGAAAACCCAGCCACCCGGCCAGCGCCGCCAAACCGACCACCATCACCAACCCGATCACTGTCGCCAGCCGCACCGGCGACATCGGCTCCTTGACCGGCTCGGCCTGCTCAGACCCGTCGTCGGCTTTGCCGTCCACCGCCGCGTCGTAGTCCTCGGCTTCCGCGGGCTGGCTGGCCGGCTCTGCGGCAGTTGGCTCGCGGGTGTCGGCGTCGTGCGCGCCGACACCGTTGCGTGAGGAAGCCTCGTCAGTGGGGCCGGGAGACGGCGGTGCTGCCGTGCTCTTCTTGATCTTGCTCACTTCCTCGTGGGAGGGGTCAGCATGCTCTGCCATGTTTGCTCCTTCGGGGCGCCGCGGCCCAGCTCGGCTTGGGTGTACATCCTCCCGTCGGGTCCGATGTACATTCCGGTGGCCGGATCGTACTGGAGGGCCGCGATCGGTGGTGGCGGCGGACCGGGAGGGGCCGGTGGCCGCGCCTGACCCGGCGGTTCTTCGCCCGGCCTGAACTGCGGGACACCCTGACCCGTATAGGTTGCGTTGGGATCGCCCTTCCAGTTGAAACCGTCGTTGAGCGGAACGTAGGCCTCGTCGCTTTCACATAGTTTGACCGTCGGGGCCCGTTTGCCAGGGCGGGTCTCACAGGGGTAGTTGTGCGCACCGCGCACATTGAGCAGCGAGTCCTGCGGCACCCGGCAGTAGAAGTCGCCATTGGGAACGTCCGGGTAGTCCTCGTAGCTGGCCGCCCGCTGCTGCTGGGCCGGCAGGAACCCGGTGGTGCAAGGCGGCGGCCAGTTGAGATTGAGATTAAAGCTCAAAAAAGCGCCGTTATAGTCCTGCTTGGTGTTGCGGTTGGCTACACCGACCGCTTGGATATCGGCGGCGCCCTGCGGCAGCTCCACCAGCAAAGACTCCAGGTTATCCCGGTAGGTGACACCCACCTGGCCCACGCTGACGAGATTGGCCAGCACGATCGGCAATGTGGGGGTCAGCCGGTCGAACAGCTGTCGGCCTTCGGCGGCCGCCGGACCGCCCTGTTGCAGGACGTGCGCCAGCGCCGCGTCGTTGTTTCGCAGCTGCGACGTGATGCTCGCCAGGTGCGCCGCCCATGCCTGGATCGCATCCGATGACTGGATTTGGCTGTCCAGCAACGGTTTTGACCCGTCAATCAGGGAAACCAGCGCGTCCAGGTTTTTGCGCGAATCGATCGCTAGCTTGGTGGTCCCGTTCACCAGCCGGGAAAGCTCCGGGCCGAGCCCACCTACCGCAATATAGGACTCGTCGACCACCGTTTTGAGATTCTCGCGCGGGATCACCGCCAAGCCCCGATTGGTGGCTTCCAGCAGCGAGTTGATGTCCGGAGGTACATAGGTGCGGTCCGCCGGGATGACGTCGCCGTTTTTCAGCGACGGCCCATGCGCGCTACGCGGCAGCAGCTCCACATATTGCTCGCCGACCGCCGATACGCTATGGACCTGCGCGTCGGAATTGGCCGGGATGTGGATGTCGGAGTCGAGCTGAAGCTCGGCCTGCACGCCGTTAGGGGTCAGGCGCACATCCTTGACCCGCCCCACTTCGACCCCCCGGTAGGTGACGTTGCCGCCCGGATAGAGCCCTCCCGCCCGGGGCAACTCCACGTTGACCGTGTAGCGGTCCACACCGAAGAACACGGTCGGTACTTGCATGAAGTTGAAGAACATGATCGTGGCCGCGATCAGGCTGATCACGACGAACACCACAAGCTGGATTTTCGTGCCCCGGGTCAGATGCAGCAGCATGTCAGCGCCCCTGGTCGAAGTGGTAGGGCACCACCAGCGGGTTGCCGGGGTTGTACTGGCTGCCGGCAATGCACGGGCTGGGCATCTGGCCGATGGTGCGGCCCCATTGCAGTTCCAGCTCGGTCAGGTTGCACTCGAAGCGGGTGCCGGTGAAAAGCGACGCGTCAAGCCGGCTCAGCGTCAAATCGACCACCGCGGTCAAGTTCGCGTAGTCGCCGCGCAACCATTTGCTCAGCGTGTCTTTCGGGAACGGGAAGGTTCCGTAGAACCCCAGTGAGCGTGTCAGCGCCGGCCCGGCGTCGGCCAATGACTGCAGCACCGGGCCCAGATCCTTGAGTTCCTTGACCAGGTTCTGCTTGGTCTTGTTGACCGAGTCAGCAGCAAGCGCACCGAATTTCGCCACCTCGGCCAGCGCATCGGCGAGGTTGTCGCGTTCGTCTTTGAGCACGGTCAGCGCCTCCGGGATGGTCTTGAGCGCCTTGTCGATCACCGGCTTCTGATCGGCGAATTGGCCGACCAGGTTGTTGAGGCTGTCTGTGGCGGCAATGATGTCGGCTTTTTGGTCGTTGAGGTAGGCGACGAACTTATCGAGCTGTTGCAGCAGATGTCTCAGGTCCTGTTCGCGCCCGCTGAAAGCGGTGCTCAGCGCCTTGGTGATGTCTTGCACCTGGCCCAGGCCACCGCCGTTGAGCAGCAGCGACAAGGCGGCCAGCGTGCGTTCGGTCGAGGGATAGGCCCCGCTGGACGACAAAGGGATCAGCGAGCCGTTTTTCAGTTTGCCTTCGGGCGCCACCCCTTTCGGCGGCGCCAGTTCGACGTGCACCGAACCGAGCAGGCTGGTTTGGCCCAGCGTGGCGGTTGCGTTGGCCGGCAAGTCGACGTCGCCGTCGATCTTCATGGTGACCAGCGCGTGCCAGCCTTGTACCTCGATTTTGGTCACGTTGCCGACTGTCACGTCGTTGACCCGGACCCGGGAATTCTGTTGCAGGCTTTGCACATCGGGCATCTGGGCTTGAACGGTGTAGGAGCCCGGGCCGCGGCCCTTGGTGCCCGGTAACGGAAACGAGTTCGCGCCATGGAAGCCGCAGCCGGATAACCCCACCAACGCCAACGCTGCCAGCAGCCCCGCCCCGGCGCGGCGCCAGGACCGTGATCGCCTCATTGTCCACCTCCGGGGGGCACCATCAATCCGCGCAGGCCTTCGGCCGGATTGGTCGGCGCCGGCTGCGAAACCGGTCCTGGCGCCGGTGCCTCTGCGGCC
>NZ_CAXUCH010000181.1:0-2330 GCF_964249325.1 uncultured Mycobacterium sp.
GCGCGCCAGGTCGCCGGTGCGGTACCACGTCCGACCCCCGTGACTGACGAAGCGCTCGGCGGTCAGGTCGGGACGGCCGCGGTAACCTCTCGCGATACCGCGGCCCGAGAACCACAGCTCACCTGGCACCCAGTCGGGGCAGTCGTCGCCGAAGCTGTCGACCACTCGACACGCGATGTTGGGAAACGGTGTGCCGTACGGCACGGCAGCCCAATGCGGCGGCGGGTCGGTCGTCTCGCAGATCGTGGCGTGCACCGCGGTTTCTGTCGCGCCCCCGAGCCCGGCGAATCGTAGTTGCGGCGCTTCGGCTTTCAGCCGGCGGGCCAGCTCGGGTCGCACCCAATCGCCGCCGGTCGCGACGACCCGCAGCGAGGACAGCCGGCCACTACCGACCTCGAGCAGCATCTCGAGCCAGCCGGGCAAGAAGTTCAGCACCGTCACCTTGTGGGCGTCGATCAGCCGCGTCCAGCTGTCGGGGTCGCGGCGCTGCTCCTCGTCGGCCACGACGATCGTCCCGCCGGACCGCAAGGTCGCGAAGATGTCGAGCACCGACATGTCGCATTCCAGCGCCGAGAGCGCCAGGCACCGGTCACCGGGGCCGATGTCGAAGTGGTCGGTGAGGAACTCCACGGTGTTCATGGCGCCGTCGTGGGTCATTTCCACACCTTTGGGTTCTCCGGTGGAACCGGAGGTGAACAGCACATAGGCCAGCTCGGTGGGATCTATTGCGGAGGGCCGCGTTTCGACACCGGCACCCCTGCGGATGGCGTCAGCAACCGTGACGGCGGGCACCGGCAACAGCGGCACGGGCTGCCCGCAGACAAGCGCCGCGCTTACCGCACCGGCGTCGAAGATGCGCGCCGCCCGCTCGGCGGGTTGGTCGACGCCGATCGGCAGATAGACCGCGCCCGCGGCCAGGATGCCCAGGAGTGCGGGAATTTGCTCGGCACCCTTGGGGCCCAGCACAGCCACCGTGTCGCCCGCCTGGACGCCGGCGTCACGTAACGCTGCCGCCACCGCCAGCGCCTGGCTACGCAGCTGACCGTAGCTGAGGTCGCCGGTCCTGGCGTAGACCGCTGGCGCGTCGGGCCGCGCCTCGGCGCAGCGAAAGAACCCGTCGTGCAACGCTTCCCCGCTGGGCGCGGCGCTGCGAGTGTTGTGGGCCTGTCGCACCGCGCGCTGTTCCGCCGGCAGCGCCGAGGACCCGGGCGCATCCCAGGCCTCGTCGTCGCCGGCCAACCGCGAAAGTTCGTCGATGTGGTGGCCGAACATCGCGTCGATGACGCCGGGCGCAAACGCCCCCTCGCGGACGTCCCAGTTCACCAGCACACCACCGTTGAACTCGGTGACCTGAGCGTCGAGCAACACTTGTGGGCCCTGCGACACGATCCACCCCGGTGTGCCGAAGGCTTCGGTGACCTCGGCGGCGAACAGCTCACCGAGCCCCAGCGCGCTGGTGAACACCACCGGTGCCAGAACGTGGGCGCCGCGGTGCCGGCCGAGGTCGCGCAGCACCGACAAACCGGGATAGGCCGAATGTGCGGCCGCCGTTTGCGTGGCGTCCTGCACGACGCACGCCCGATCAGCCGGTGTGCGTGCGTGCGTCAGATCGATGTCGAGCAGCAGCGACGACGTAAAATCGCCGACGACCCGATCCACGTCGGCGTGCAGCGGCCGGCGCCCGAACAGCGGCACATTCAGCAGGAACCGCGGATTCGACCAGCGTGCCACGGTATGGGCGAACGACGCGGCCACGGCCATCGCCGGGGTGATGCCGCGGGCGCGGGCCGCGGCGAACAGCGAATCGCAGCTCGCCGGGTCCAGCCAGTGCCAGCGCCGGGTGCTCCGCGACATGTCGGGTGCTGGGGCCAGCGGCAGCTTCGGCGGATCAGGCAACTCGGGGATGCGCTCGGCCCACCAGCCCCGGTCGGCGTCGCGGGCCGGTTGTGGTGCGGCGTCCTGGCGGGCGATGGCTTGGCGGTATTCGCGGTAGGTGTAGTGCAGGTCGGGCAGTTGCCGGCCCCGGTAGAGCGCCGCCAGGTCGGCCATCAGGGTGCGGTAGCTCATCGCGTCGGCGGCCTGCTGCGGAACCGGCGCGACCCGCTGCATCCGCACCCGGCGGCGCTCGCCGTCCCGGAAACCCCGAAAGAACACGCGGCATGTGCGCTTTAGGCCGCGTCGGCCTGGTCCTGCTCGCGGCCTGGCTCCTGCGGCCGGTCGCAGGCTCCCAGCCGGACCGCGCGCAACATGCCGTGTCCCAGCGCGGGCGGGAGTTCGCGCCGGGGCACCTGGAGATGCGGCAAGGGGACGTGGCCCACATCGTCAACGAC
>NZ_CAXUCH010000181.1:2340-8862 GCF_964249325.1 uncultured Mycobacterium sp.
GTCGAGGTCGACGTGCAGCCGCGAGCGTTCCCCGGGCAGCACCGAAAGGGTCAGCTCGAGCACTTGACCGTCGAGCTGTTGGTGCGATTTGGTCTCTCGGATTTCGGTGAGCCGGTGCTTGACGACGTCGGCGTCGAGTTCGCGGAAGTCGCGCACGGCAACGTCGAGTTTCGCGCCCGGATCGATTCGCTGGATCCCATCGGGCAGGAACTGCACCCGAAGCATCGGGTGACGCGACGCCAAAGCGGCGGCGGCGGTGCGCAGTCGCTCGGGATCGATGGGGCCGCAGTCGAATTCGACGTACAGGTGGGCGGCGACCCCGCCCAACTCCTGGTTGTGCTGACGGCCCACCCATATCGCGTGCTGCATCGGCGCGAGCGGAAACGCCGCCGCTGTGTCGGCGTTCGCCGTCACGTCGATGGGCGCCGACGTGTCGACGGTGTTCAGCGCGGTGGACAGCAGGTCCGACCACGCCTCGATGGTGGGTGTTGCGGCCAGCGCGGCGAAGTCGATGTCGGCGCCGCGGCGACGCCAGCGACCCGACAGCGCCATCATCCGGATGGAATCAAGACCTTGGCCGATCAGGTTGCCGCCAGGGTCGATGGCCTGTGGGCTGATGCCGAGCAGTTCCGCGATCTCCGCACGGAGGGCCTCGCGGCTCGCAGCGGCACCCACCACGAACGCCTCCTTTGACCTGCTCGCAATGCGCGCTGTGGGCTGCATCGAGGGCATCGCCGATTTTCGCGTCAACCCTACTAGTTAGCACAGGCTGCCCTAATTTGGGTTGGTTACCCTAATCTTGGCCCCAAACGGATCAAAGGGAGGCTGGTGCAGCAAATGCCAATGGCAGCGCCGCCAGGCTTCGTGCCCTTTCCCGCCGACCGGGCCACCCGGTACCGGACGGCCGGTTACTGGGCGGGGCGAACCGTCGATTCGATCCTGACCGATGCCGCGCGGCGCTGGCCTGGTCGTCCGGCGGTTCTCGACGCCACCGGTGAGGGGCGCCGCCAATGCCTGACCTACGCCGAGCTGGAGACGCGGGCCGATCGCGCGGCCGCCGGACTTGCGGCGCTCGGGATCGCGGCCGGTGATCGGGTGCTGCTGCAGTTGCCGAACACGTGTGAATTCGCGGTGGCCTTGTGCGGGCTGTTGCGAGCGGGAGCGATCCCGGTGCTGTGCTTGCCGGGGCACCGCGCCGCCGAAATCGGGCATTTCGCCGCCGTCAGCGACGCCCGGGCATTGCTCATTCCCGACGTGGCAGGTGGACTGGACTACCGCACGATGGCCCAGGCGGTTGCCAGTGATCATCCTGCGCTGCAGCATGTTGTCGTCGACGGCCACCCCGGGCCCTTCGTGTCGTGGGCGCAGGTGTGTGCCGCCTCGGCGCCGCGTCCGCCGGTCGCCGTGGATACCGGGTCGCCGGCGCTGCTGCTGGTTTCCGGCGGCACCACGGGGCTGCCCAAGCTCATCCCCCGCACCCATGACGATTACGTGTACAACGCCGTCGCCAGCGCCGAACTCTGCCGGCTGACCACTGACGACGTCTATCTCGTGGCGTTGCCGGCGGCACACAACTTCCCGCTGGCCTGCCCTGGCTTGCTCGGCGCGATGAGCGTCGGTGCCACCACCGTGTTCACCACCGACCCCAGCCCCGAGTCGGCCTTCGCCGCGATCGCGCGCCACAGCGTGACCGTGACCGCGTTGGTGCCCGCACTCGCCACCCTGTGGGCGCAGGCCTGCGAATGGGAGCCGGTGACACCGAAGACGTTGCGGCTCTTGCAAGTCGGCGGAGCCAAGCTGGACGCACAAGATGCCCGCCGGATACGCGAAGCGCTGACCCCGGGTCTGCAGCAGGTGTACGGGATGGCGGAGGGGCTGCTCAGCTACACCCGGCTCGACGATCCGCCCGAACTTCTCGACCGCACCCAGGGACGGCCGCTGTGTGACGACGACGAGCTGCGCATCGTCGACGACACCGGCGGTCCGGTAGCACCGGGCGCGGAAGGCGAATTGCTGGTGCGTGGCCCGTACACGCTCAACGGATATTTCCGCGCCGAGCATGACAACCAGCGCAGCTTCGACCGCGACGGTTTCTACCGCACCGGCGACGTGGTGCGTCGCCTGGCCAACGGTTACCTGCAAGTCACCGGGCGAGTCAAAGACGTCATTCACCGCGGCGGCGAGACCGTTGCCGCGCAGGATGTCGAAGAGCATCTGCTCACCCATCCGGCAATTGCGTCGGCCGCGGCGGTGCCCCTGCCTGACCGCTATCTCGGCGAAAAGATCGGTGCCGCAGTTGTCTTCGCCGGACCGCCGCTGACACTGGCCGAGCTGAACCACTACCTGGACGCGCGCGGAGTTGCCATGCATGCGCGCCCCGACGTTGTGATTCCATTGGCCGCGTTGCCCACCACAGCGGTGGGGAAGGTCGACAAGGTGGCGATCAGCCGGCTGGCCTCAGCCGATCACCGGAGCGACCCCTAAGACCCGCCCTGCGCCGCCGCTTTTTCCAGTTCCTGTAACGCCGGTTCGATGGCGTCGGCCAAATCGACGATGTCGTGGGCGATCTCAGTTGTGGTGACGAAGCCGAAGTCCATCCAATTGCGATAGCTGAAACAGGTGATGTTCAGCCCGACGTCCATCACCAACGGACCGATGGGCATGAACCGCTCCACCACGGCTCCGGCGGCGTAGAGCGGGCGGTCGGGACCCGGGACGTTGGACACCACCACGTTGATCGGCGCGACGTTGGCGCCCAGGCGGCTGATCGTGTACGCGCGCGCGGCCAGCGTGAGCAGCCCGGGCGGCGTCGTTTCGGTCAGGCCCATGATCTGGTGCGCCGTCAGTGCCTTTCTCATGGCCTTGGCGCCCTGCGTACAGCGGTAGATGGCTTCCAACCGCTCGGCCGGGTCGGCGACGTCGGTGGCCAGGCTGACGGTCATGGAGCTGAGCTGATTGGCAACATCTTTCTTGTCGTTGTGTGTCGACACCGGCACTTGCGCGATCAGCGGGTGATCGGGCAGCTCGCCACGGTCTTCGAGGTAGCTGCGCAGCGCCCCGGCGACTACCGCCAGCACCACGTCGTTGATCTTGACGGCGAACGCGTCTTTGATCACCTTGATCCGATCCAACTCCACGCGACTGCTGGCGATTCGCCGATGCGGCGAAATCGGCGCGTTGAAGCGGGTCTTCGGCGCAGAGAAGTATCGCGGCGGCTTGTTGGAGATGCTGCGCGCCGCAAGTTGTTGGCGCAGCACCTGCTCTGTCAGTCGCATCATCCGGTAGGGCGTCATCACCGCGACGTTGAACATCGCGCCGATCAGTTGGCGTTCTACGCCCGGCGGCCCGTTGTCAGCGGGTGTGCGCGCGGCCTCGTCGGTGGGTTGTCGAGGTTCCGGAGTGACATCCAGCATGATCTCGCTCAGCCCGGCGCCGGACACTCCGTCGATCAGCGCGTGGTGCATCTTGGTCAAGATGGCTACCCGGTTGTGCTCGACTCCCTCGATGAACCACATCTCCCACAACGGTTTGGAACGGTCGAGCTTGTACGACATCAGATGCCCGATAAGTTCATCGAGCTCGGCGCGCCCGCCCGGTGCGGGCACCGCGATGCGACGCATATGAAACTCGAGATCGGGCTCCTTGTCTTCCACAAAATACGGCCGGTCGAGCCCCAGAGGGACGCCGACCACGCGGTAGCGCAGCTGCGGCAACTCGCCGATCCGGGCGGCGAGAAGGTCGCGCAGCGCGTGAAAGCGGAAGTTCGGGGCCTTGGCGGGATCGCAGATCACCAAAGCGCCGACATGCATGTGCCAGCCCGGCGTTTCAGCGAACCAGAATGCCGCATCGACACTTGACATACGCCTCATGGCGAAAAGCGTAGGACGCTGCACAACGGATGCGAACCAGAAATGGAAACCTCCGCAAATCGCTGTTGACCTTGGCATTGGCGGCATGGGTCAATACTGCCATTGACTAATGTCACCATTTGCGATTGACTCTGTTGCATGGGCGACGGGATCTCCGCGCGCGGCTCACTGCGATCACGCGCAGCGGCCGCGGCAAGCGCGCTGACATTGCGACAGATCAGCGCGATCCTTCCAGCGCGGTTTATCGCAAATACCTTGGGCGCCAACGATACTCACGCACCGGAAAAGGCGGGCTAGCAATGCTCGGGCTGTTCAACAAGAAGAAGCCAAGCCGCCGAGCATCGGCGGTGGTGACCGGCGCCGGCAGCGGCATCGGCGCGGCGTTCGCCGTCGAACTCGCCCGCCGTGGCGGCGCGGTGGTGTGCACCGACATCGACGAACCCGCCGCGCAAAAGACGGCCGACGCGATCACCGACCAAGGCGGCCGGGCGACCGCGATCCGCTGCGACGTGTCGCAGTTCGACGACGTCCGCGAACTAGCCGCCAAGTCCCAATCATGGTTCGACGCAGCGCCCACACTGGTGATCAACAACGCCGGTGTCGGAGCAGGCGGAGCACCCGTCGGGGAGATATCCCTTGAGGATTGGCACTGGACACTGGACGTCAACCTGTGGGGACCCATTCACGGCTGCCATGTCTTCACCCCGATCCTGCGCGGTGCGGAACCGTCGAACATCCCGCGCGGCATCATCAACGTCGCCTCCGCCGCTGCTTTCGGCGCCGCACCCGGCATGGCTGCCTACAACGTCAGCAAGGCCGGCGTGCTCTCCCTCTCCGAGACGCTGGCCGCCGAACTGTCCGACACCGGCATCAAGGTCACCGTGCTGTGCCCCACCTTTGTCAAGACCAACATCGTCGAATCCGGCAGAATCACAGCCGAATCAAGCGAGTTCGCGGCGAAACTGATGCGCTGGACCGGCGTTTCGGCAGCCAAAGTTGCCCGAGTATGCCTTGACGCCAACGATCGCGGCGACCTTTATTGCATGCCGCAGCTTGAGGCCAAGATCGGATGGAACGCCAAACGCTTGGCGCCGACCGCTTACACCCGCGCGGTTGGCCTGGCGTCTCGGCTCACCCCGCACTGAGACCACGCAAAGGAGTTGCGCACATGAGTATCGACATGGACGCCATGCTTGCCAAGATCAAGGACCGGCAGTGGGCGCTCGCCGACATCGACTGGGACGCTCCGGGTGCCGAGACGATCAGCGACGACTTCCGGCCGAAGCTGAAGGCCTTCATGGCCGACCTGTGCTGGATCGAGAACATCGGCGCCCGCGGGTTCGCGGCGTTGGCGAAGAAGGCGCCGACCCCAACCATCGCCGAGATCTACCGGTATTTCCACGCCGAGGAACAACGCCACGCCAACGCCGAACTCGCTCTGATGAAGCGCTGGGGAATGCTCGACGACGGCGAGGTGCCGGAACCCAATGTCAACATCCGGCTGGCCATGCAGTGGCTCGAGACCTACGCCGACGGCATGTCGCTGTCGATCCTGGGCACCGTCATCCCGATGCTGGAGGTGGCGCTGGACGGCGCGCTGCTGAAATTCCTGCTCGACGAGGTCGAAGACCCGGTGTGCCACCAGGTGTTCGAGAAAATCAACAACGACGAATCCCGCCACCTCGCAGTAGACTTCGAAGTGCTCAACATGATCGGCCATGCCAAGGCGCGCAAACTGGCCGTCGACTTCGTCGGCAACATCGCCTCACCCGGATTGGTCATCGGCGCGCTGATGTATCTGCCGCTGCTCAACCGCGTACGCAACGAACTCGCCGACATGGGCATGGAGCCCGAGCGGCTCTATAACGCGGTCAAGCGCTTCAAGCAGCTCGGCGAGCGAGGCGATTTCACCTCGCGGGTACCGACGTACCAGGTGCTCAAGCGGCACGCCGCGATGGTCGTGAACCCGCGCCACCCGTATCACCTGCTGGCCAATTCGATGGTGTGGCTGTCCGACTTCTATCCCAAACCGTTGCTCAAGCCGGTGCCCAGCTGGTTCAAAGAGCTCACCTACAACCCGGCGGCATGACGATGGCGCGCAACCACGTCCACGCGACACTGATCGTCGGAGCCGGCTTCACCGGGCTGGGCGCGGCCATCAAGCTGGCGCAGGCCGGCGTCAACGAAGTGGTCATCCTCGAGCGCGGCGAACGGGTCGGCGGCACCTGGCGCGACACCACGTATCCCGGTGCCAGCTGCGATATCCCGTCACTGCTGTACTCCTACTCCTTCGTCCAAAACCCTGCCTGGTCGCGGACATACTCCCCCGCCCACGAGATTTGCCGCCACATCGAAGACATGGCCACCGAACTTGGCGTGCGCCGCCATATCCGGTTCGGCCACACCGTCAACGGGTTAGCGTTCGACGGGAGCGCCGGTGTCTGGACCGCAACCACCAGCAAGAACAAGCAGTTCCGCGCCCGCACCGTCGTGTTGGCGTCCGGTCCGCTCTCCGACGCCAGCTTCCCCGACATCCGCGGCATCGATTCCTACCGGGGCAAGAAGATCCTCAGCGCCCGCTGGGAGCACGACTACGATATGTCCGGCAAGCGGGTCGGCGTCATCGGTACCGGCGCCAGCGCTATCCAGATCA
>NZ_CAXUCH010000182.1:0-8854 GCF_964249325.1 uncultured Mycobacterium sp.
CTGCCGCACCGTCCGGGCCCGCCGCCGGCCAGGACCCCACACCGTTCACGGGGGAGCCGCCGTTCCTGCCGCCGTCGTTCAGCCCGGTCAACGGTGCGACGGTTGGTGTGGCCAAGCCGATCGTCATCAACTTCCAGCGGCCCATTGCCGACCAGGCGATGGCCGAAAAAGCGATCCACATTTCCTCGGAGCCACCGGTGCCCGGCAAGTTCTACTGGATGACTCCCACCCAGGTGCGGTGGCGTCCACTGAGCTTCTGGCCCGCCCACACCGCGGTCCACATCGACGCAGCCGGCACTACGTCGGACTTCCACACCGGCGACTCGTTGGTGGCCACGGCCGACGACGCCACCCACACGATGACCGTCACCCGCAACGGGAAGGTGGAAAAGACCATCCCGATGTCCATGGGGATGTCGGCGGGCGGACACCAGACCCCCAACGGCACCTACTACGTGCTCGACAAGAAGGCCACGGTAGTGATGGACTCTTCCACCTACGGTGTGCCCGTCAACTCGACGTATGGCTACAAGGTCACGGTTCAAGACGCCGTCCAGTTCGACAACAGCGGCGACTACGTGCACAGCGCGCCGTGGTCGGTGGCCGATCAGGGTGTGCGCGACGTCAGCCACGGGTGCATCAACATCAGCCCCGCCAATGCGAAGTGGTTCTTCGACAACTTCGGCTCCGGCGATCCCGTCGTCGTGAAGAACTCCACCGGCACCTACAGCAAGAACGACGGCTCCAACGACTGGCAGATCTAGCGCCGAGCAGACGCAAAATCCCCCATTTCGGAACGAAATTGGGGGATTTTGCGTCTTTTCGCGCAACCTAGTTCCAGATGCGCACCCGGCGGGCCGGCTCGAGGTATAGCCGGTCGTCGGGTGTGACGTCGAACGCGTCGTAGAACGCGTCGATGTTGCGGACCACGCCGTTACACCGGAACTCCGGCGGCGAGTGCGGGTCGACCGCCAGCCGCCGGATCGCCTCGGCTTCGCGGGCTTTGGTGCGCCACACCTGGGCCCAGCCGAAGAAGACCCGTTGAACGCCGGTGAGCCCATCGATGACCGGCGCGGGCTTGCCGTTCAGCGACAGCTGGTAGGCCAGCAGCGCAATCGACAGCCCGCCCAGATCGCCGATGTTCTCCCCGACCGTGAGCGCGCCGTTGACGCGGTGACCGTTACCGAGCGCCCTGGGTATGTAGGCGTCGTACTGCTCGATCAGCGCCTTGGTGCGCGCGGCGAACTCGTCGCGGTCCTCGTCGGTCCACCAGTCCACCAGATTGCCGTCACCGTCGTATTTGGCGCCCTGGTCGTCGAAGCCGTGGCCGATCTCATGTCCGATCACCGCGCCGATGCCACCGTAATTGGCGGCGTCATCGGCGTCGGCGTCGAAGAATGGCGGCTGCAAAATAGCTGCGGGAAAGACGATTTCGTTCATGCCGGGGTTGTAGTAGGCGTTGACCGTTTGCGGTGTCATGAACCACTCGTCGCGGTCGACCGGTCCGCCCAGCTTGGCCAGCTCGCGGTCGTAGTTGACCGCGTACCCGCGCCGGTAGTTGCCGTACAGGTCGCTGCGGCCGATCACCAGGGTGGAGTAGTCGCGCCACTTGTTCGGGTAGCCGACCTTCGGGGTGAACTTGTCCAGCTTGGCCAGCGCACGCTCGCGGGTCTGCGGTGTCATCCAGTCCAGATTGCTGATGCTGATCCGATACGCCTTACGCAGGTTGTCGACCAAGGTGTCGATGCGGGCCTTCGCTTCCGGCGGGAAATGCCGCTGCACGTAAAGCTTTCCGACCGCGTCACCCATAAGGCTTTGCACTAGCGATACGCCGCGCTTCCAGCGCTCGCGGATCTGCTCGGCGCCGGTCAGCGTGCGACCGTAGAACTCGAAATCTTCGCTTACCAGTGCGTTGGTGAGTATGCCCGCTCTGGAGTGGATCACCTTCCAACGCGCCCAACGCTTCCACTCGTCGAGAGGCTCGCTGGCCCACAGCTGCGCGAACGCAGTGAGGTAATCAGGTTGGCGCACAACGAGTTGCGCTGCCAACTCCGCGGTGCTACCCAGCGCGCCGATCCAGCCGGCCCAGTCGAATCCAGCCGCCTCGGCTTGCACTTCGGCGAAGGTGCGCAGGTTGTAGGTCAGCGCGACGTCGCGGCGTTTCACCACGTCCCAGTGCGCCGCGGCCAGCTTTGACTCCAGCGCCACGATGCGGGCCGCGGTCTCCGCGTGGTCTTGTGCCTCGCCGCCGTAGACCAGCGCGAACATCCGCGCGATATGGCCTGGGTAAGCGGCCAGGATCTGCGTGTGCTGCTCGTCGCGGTAGTAGGACTCGTCGGGCAATCCGATGCCTGACTGCGTGACATGGAGCAGGTAGCGGTTGGAGTTTTTGGCGTCGGTGTCTACATATAGCCCGACGCCGCCACCGACTCCGGTGCGTTGCAGGGCGCCGAGCACGGCCGCCAGCGCGTCGGGATCGGCGGCGTCGTCGAGTGCTGCCAGCTCCTCGAAGAGCGGTTCTAAACCGCGGCGTTCGACGGTTTCTTCGTCAAGGAAGCTGGCATAGAGGTCGCCGATGCGCTGTTCGTCGGTGCCCGGCTCGGCGGCAGTAGCGGCCGTTTCGGTGATCAAGTCGCGGATCTGGGCTTCGGCCCGGTCGAACAACCACCGGAATGCGCCGTCGATTGCGCGATCCGGCGGAATGTCGTATTCGGTGAGCCACCGGCCGTTCACGTGGCCGAATAGGTCGTCTTGGGGGCGGATACCGGTGTCGACATTGCTAAGGTCGATGCCGGAGTGCAGCGCTTCTACCGTCACCCCGCCATCCTTCCATCATCGGCCGGGTAGCCTCACGGCCATGCTTGACGACGGCGAGCCGACCGGGCCACCGGCCGAGGACGACGGCCCCGCGCCCGCTGCGGTGGCTGACGACGCCGCACCCGCTGCGGCGGCCGACGATGACGATGCCGCACTCGAACCATCGGACGGGCGGATCATTACCCTCTACGGCATCGCATCGGCCGTGGTGGGTGCGCTGTCGGTCGCGGCGATCGCGCTGGGCGCGGTCATCTGGTCGATGCACCGCGACGATGTCGGCGAACGCGCCTACCAAAGCCGAGTCCTGCAAACCGCAGCCGACTGGACGGGCGTGCTGATCAACATGAACACCGACAACATCGACGCCAGCTTGCAGCGGCTGCATGACGGAACCGTCGGTGAGCTCAACCTCGACTTCGACGCGACCGTGCAGCCGTATCGGGAAGTGGTGCAGCGGCTCAAGTCACGCAGCACCGGCCGGACCGAGGCGGTGGCGATCGAAGCTTTGCACCACGACCCCGACGCCCAACCGAACGCCGGGCCGCCCAGCCCGCAGCTTCCTCCGGTGGCCAGCCGCACTGACACCGTCATGGTGGTCGCCACGTCGGTCGCAGAAAGCGCCGGCGGCAAACCGCAGACCGTGCACTGGAACCTGCGACTTGACGTCTCCGATGTGGACGGCAAGCTGCTGATCTCACAGCTGGGGTCGATCAAATGAGAAACCTCTGGCGAGTGTTGGCGTTCGACATTGCAGCACCGCTGGGCGCAATTGGCGCGCTGGCGATGATCGGGATCGTGCTGGCCTGGCCGCTGTGGTGGGTGTCGCTGTGCTCGGTGCTGATGCTGCTCATCGTCGAAGGCGTCGTGGTCAATTTCGTTCTGGCGCGCCGTGATTCGGTGACCGTCGGTACCGATGACGACGCGCCCGGGCTGCGGCTGGCTGTGGTCGCGGTGTGCGCGACGGCTTTGGTGGCGGCAGTGCTGACCGGCTTTACGCGCTGGTCCATGCCCGACCGCGACTTCAAGCGCGACGCCCGAGAGGTGGTGCGGATCGCCTCAGGCATGGCGGAGGCGACGGCGACGTTCTCCCCGAACGATCCGGCTGCATCGGTCGATCGGGCCGCGGCGATGATGGTGCCCGAACACGCGACGGCATTCAAAGACGAATTCGCCAAGTCCACAAAGGATTTGGCGCAGCGCAACGTGACCGCGCAGGCCTCGACGCTATCGGCCGGAGTTGAGGCCCAGGGACCTTCGGCGGCCAGCGTAGCGGTGGTGCTGCGCGCCATCCAAAACACCCCGGGCCAGCCGCCGAGCCGTGCCGTGCTCGCGCTGCGGGTGACGCTGACCAAGAACAGCGGTCACTGGCGAGTTTTCGACGTGTCGCCGATCAACTCGCGATAGTGGCTCAGCGCCGGCACAGGCGGGCGTGATCGACCTTCAGGCAACGATCCATCACCACTTGCAGGCCGGCGGCCTCGGCGTCGCGGGCCACCTCCTCATGCCACAGACCCTGCTGCAGCCAGAGGGTTTTGGGCCGCGGCTGAAGTGCAAGTGCGTCGGCCAACACCCACGGCAACTCGTCGTAGCGGCGGAACACGTCAACCATGTCGGGGACGACGGGAAGGTCAGCCAGGCTTGGATAGACTGGCGCGCCGTCTATTTCGGTGATCGTCGGGTTGACCGGATACACCTGGTAGTCCCCGGTCGATACCAGATACGAGTAGACGCCGTAACTCGGCCGGCCTGGCTTGTCCGACGCGCCGACGACCGCAATGCTGTGCGTTTGACGCAGCATCTGCTGCAGCGCGGCGGCATCGGGCTGACCGGTCATGAGTTACCGGCTGGACGCTGCGACCTCACCTTGGCGAACCGGTCGGACAAGCGGCGCATGCGGATCATCAGGGAGGCCGACGGGCTGACCCTGGCCTCGAGGTAGGCGGCGAGCTCGTCGGCGGGTACCCCGATGCGGGAGGCGAATTCCTGCTCTCGCAAACCAGACCGCTCGATCAGGAGCCGCACATGGCGGGCCACCTCGGCGCGTTCGTCGGCTTCCAAGTGTGCGCGGGCGCGTTCGAGCACCTCGGCCATCGCTTTGGAGATGCCGTATAGCCGCGAGCCCGCGAGAACCTCTTCGACCTGGCGGGCGGTCCGCCCGTACGGGTCGCGTTTGAGCGCGACGGCGATCTGCTTCCAGGTGGCGATGTCCCCGCTCTCCAGCGCCGAGCGGATGGCGGCGGTCGGCCAAAACTCGACCGGCCGGTCGGTGTACCGCGGCTGGATGGCGGGCCGACCCGGCATCGGTCCAGGCCGTCGGTCCGCTGCCAACGTCACCTCGCCTCCTCCAACATCGCTACGGCCACCGATAGGCAGCGCTGCCTGACCTCTTCCCACTCAGCCCGGGCACCCGGGTCCGACAAATGCTCGTCATCGATGTCGGACGGGTGCGGATCCGCGAGCCGACGGACCAACTGGCTGGCGACCCATTGTCGCCTAGGTTGTTGACAACAGTAGTACCTGTCCATCCCGGCCAGGACCACAGCAGCGGTTTCCGGTTCCATCGTGTCGACCAGTTCAGCAAACTCGGCGTAGTCGCGGCTGCTATTGCGGCACATGATCAGGTAACCCTTCAGACGCAGCGTTTCTGCGCCGGTTGGGATCTGCAGCCGGTCGCCGGTGGGCAATTGGACGTTGGTGGTCTCCACCGGGCTGCGGCGCTCGAAGGCCGGGTCCACCGCATCGGCTTGGGCTTCCAGTGCGTCGAGGGCCACGGAAAGCCGGCCGCGCCACACGGTGACCGGATGCACCGGCCGCGATGTCGCCCGGCCGGTGCCGTTGCGGTACGGCAAGCCGCCGACGAACTTCTTGGCCACCGACGACCCGTTCGCCGCGACTGTGGTGCCCGCCAGGGTGGTGCGCCGCGTGGTGGCCTCCTCACCGCCGTTATCGCGGCCACCGCATCCGGTGAAGGCCAACGGGTCGGTCACCGAGATCGCGTCAGGAACCAGGCGCTTGAGCCGTGCCGCCGACTTGATCACCACCCGCAGGTCCGCGCTGGGCACCACCGGCGCGGAGACGTCCTCGGGACTCATCACGACGTAGTGGAGCCGTACCTTGGGCAGCGGCCTTTCGAAGTCCACCGACGGCAACACGCGGTGCAGCCAAGCCGGCAGCCACCAGTTCCACTGCTCGAACATCGCCATCAGCGCCGGCACCAGCACCAGCCGCACCACCGTGGCGTCGACGGCGATCGCCACCGCGCATGCCACACCGATTTCGGCGACCAGCGGCATACCGGCGAACGCGAAGCCGATGAACACCGCGATCATGATCAGCGCCGCGCTGGTGATGGTGCGCGCACTCGTGCTGACGCCGTAGGCGACGGCGTCGCGGGTATGCCCTGACTGCAGGAAACGTTCCCGGATACGGGTCAACAGGAATATCTCGTAATCCATCGACAGACCGAAGGTCATCGCCAGCACCAGGGGCGGCACCGTGCTGTCGATCGAACTGATCCGCTCGAAACCGAGCTTTTCCAGCCAGCCCCACTGGAACACCATCACCAGGCTGCCGTAGGCGGCGGCGACCGACAGCATGGTCATCAACACGCCCTTGAACGCCAACAACACCTACTGAATCGACATCAGCAGCATCACAAAGGCGATCAGCGCGACGAAAACCAACACCAGCGGCTCGGTTTCGGCCACCCGATCGTCGAAGTCTTTGATGAGCCCGGTGGGTCCGCCGACATCGACGCGCAGCGAAGCGGCACCCGCAACCTTGGGCAGATGCGCGCGAATCCAGTCGACGCTGTGCCGTGCACTCATGTCCTCGGGATCCACCGACAGCACCGCGGACAGCAGCGCGCTGCTGTTGTCGTCGGCGAATACCGGCGGTGTCACCGACACGATGTCGGGAGCGCTCGCCAGCTCCTGGCCGATCGCAGCGAGCGTGTCCTTGTGTTCGGGTGAGGATGCGTCGGCCTCCGGGAATGTGACCAGCACCTGCACCGGACCCAGCGCCCCGGGTCCGAGCGCCTGGGCCGCCGCGGCCACCCCGGAGCGGATCTCGTGCGTGGAGTCGAACTGGCGCAGCAGGCTATTGCCCAGCACCATCGACAACGACGGTGCCGCCATCGCGATGAGGAACGCCGCCGCGGCCAGGGCCGACGCCCACGGGCGGCGCATCACCCACCCGATCCAGTGGGTCCAGAACCTCGACTGGGTGGACTCGGGCCGCCTCGACCAGTGCAGCACCGCTGACCGCTTGGCGGCGGCGCGGCCGAAGGTTGCCAGCACCGCAGGTGTCATCGTGGCCGACGTCAGCATCGCGACCGCGACAGCCAGAATCGCGCCGGTGGCCATCGATGCCAGCGCCGGGGTGCCGATCAGGTAGATGCCGGTCAGCGAGGCGACGACCGTCATGCCGGACAACACCACCGCCAGCCCCGAAGTGCCCATCGCCGCGTCAATAGCGTCCTGGGGCTGGCGGCCGGCGCGCAGCTCCTCCCGGAAGCGCATCAAGATAAACAGCGAGTAGTCGACGGCCAGCGCGATGCCGAACATGGACACCGTGGAGGTGACGAACACCGACATCGTGGTGTACGCAGACAGCAGGTAAACCAGGCCCATGGTGATCGCGACGGTGCAGATGCCCAGCGCCAGCGGGATCGCCGCCGCGGCCAGCGAACCGAACACGGCGAGCAAGACAATCAGGATGATCGGCAGGTTCCACCGCTCCGCGGCGGCGATGTCGTGTTTGGTGTTTCCCGCCGCGGCCGTGCTGAGCGCGCCCTGACCGATGACATACAGCCGGACCCGGCCGTTGTTGAAACTGCCCGGTCTGTCGCCGTGGACGCCCACCTTTTCCCGCAGCTTCTTGGCGACGTCGCTGGCCCCGCTGTTATTGAAGTCCAGCCGCAGCGACACCACATACGGGCGGTCCGGCTGCGGGGCAGGCTGGCGCGGGTCGGTAACCACCGACACGCTGGGAACCTCACCAGCGACCCGGTTGAGCAGCTCGACGGCGTCGTTCATGTCCGCGTAGGTGGCATCGGCGCGGGGCGCTGCCACCAGCGCTAGCGGGGACGCGCCCTGGTCGGGGTAATGATCCTCGAGCTGGTCATGAACCAGCAGCGACTGTGATCCCGAGACCTCGAAACCGCCACCGGTCAGGTGACCTGACTGGGTCACCGTCAAATAGATCGCGGGAAGTATTGCCAGCAGCCAACCTGTGAACACAAGCCAGCGGTATCTGCGCAGGTTGCTGCTCAGACGCATCATGAACTGCTGGATTTCTTTCCCCGCCTTCTCCCCCGCCGCGTGGACGCGAGCCTACCGCAGCATGCTGTGACGTAGCTCAACTTAGCGGCTCTGAGCTGCGGTGACTCCAAATCGTGATGGTCTTGATGCCGAGATCCCGGCCGTGAGCAGATTCTCAGCGCCGTCAATTGGCGGGCTCGTCGCAATAGATGGCACGATGTCAGATGGCCGTCACTGGCTCAGGCCAAGATCCTGGGCCTCAGCCCGTTTGCGAGACGTGCGGGTATTGGCAAACCGCGTAAGGAGTTGTCCATGAAACCGATTGCCGGGACCTTGCGTCACGGGCTTTTCGGGGTGCTGACCGTCGCCGCGTTGGGTGGCGCCGCCACCGCTTTGCTTGCTGTGCCCTCGGCAACGGGTGCACAGGATCCGTGCGCGGCAAGCGAGATGGCCAGGACGGTCGGCTCGGTAGCCAAGTCGGCAGGCGACTACCTGGACTCACACCCAGAGACCAACCAGGCGATGACCTCGATCTTGCAGCAGCCGGCGGGGCCCCAGTCGGTCACGTCGCTGAAGAGTTATTTCGAAGCCAATCCCAAGGTGGCCAGCGACCTGCAAACGATCTCCCAGCCGCTGACCGGTCTGGGAACAAAGTGCAAGCTGCCGATCACGATTCCGCAGATGCTGGGGCTCATGCAGGGAGCCCAGGGCGGGCTTCCGGGGGGTCTGCCGGGTGGCATCCCGCCGGCTCAGCCGGTTGCCGGAACGCCCGGCGG
>NZ_CAXUCH010000183.1:0-8791 GCF_964249325.1 uncultured Mycobacterium sp.
CAACCTGCGGCTCAACGCAACCGCTCATGACACGTCGACCCAATTCAGCGTCCGCTGCACCGCTTTCCGCCAGCCCGCATACCCCGCGGCGCGCTCGTGGTCGCTCCACGTCGGGCTCCACCGCTTGTCCTCCTGCCAATTGGCCCGCAGGTCGTTGGGATCGGCCCAGAATCCGACCGCAAGGCCTGCGGCGTAGGCGGCGCCCAGCGCGGTGGTCTCGGCGACCACAGGCCGCACCACGTCCACCCCCAGTACGTCGGCCTGAATCTGCATGCACAAGTCGTTCGCGGTGATACCGCCGTCGACCTTCAGAACTTCCAGGTGCACATCGGAATCGGCTGCCATCGCGTCGACGACGTCCCTGCTTTGGTAGCAGATCGCCTCCAGTGTCGCGCGGGCCAGGTGGGCATTGGTGTTGTACCGTGACAAGCCGACGATCGCGCCGCGGGCATCGGATCGCCAGTACGGAGCGAACAACCCGGAAAACGCCGGCACGAAATACACCCCGCCGTTGTCGGTCACCTGACGCGCCAACGCCTCGCTTTGGGCGGCGCCGCTGATGATGCCCAGCTGGTCACGCAGCCACTGCACTGCCGAGCCGGTGACCGCAATCGAACCTTCAAGGGCGTAAACAGGTTTGGCTTCGCCGAACTGATAGCAGACCGTGGTCAATAGCCCGTTGGCCGAACGCACGATCTTTTCGCCGGTGTTGAGAAGCAGGAAATTGCCGGTGCCGTAGGTATTTTTGGCTTCTCCTTCGGCCAGACACACCTGCCCCACCATCGCCGCATGCTGGTCGCCGAGGATTCCGGTGATCGGCACCTCGCCGCCGACAGGTCCGGTCTCCGCGGTGACGCCGTACGGCTGCTGCGGCGACGACGGCGCGATCGCCGGCAACATCGCGCGGGGCACCCTGAAAAAAGACAGCAGCTCGTCGTCCCAGTCCAGCGTCTCCAGATTCATCAGCATCGTTCGGCTGGCGTTGGTGACATCGGTGACGTGCACGCCCCCGCGCGGGCCCCCGGTCAGATTCCACAACACCCATGTGTCGGGTGTGCCGAAAATCGCGTCGCCAGCTTCGGCCGCCTCCCGCACACCGTCGACGTTTTCCAGGATCCACTGCAACTTGGCGCCCGAGAAATAGGTCGCCGGCAGCAGTCCCGCCTTACGGCGGATCACGTCGCCGCGACCATCGCGGTCGAGTGCCGATGCGATGCGGTCGGTGCGGGTGTCCTGCCAAACGACCGCGTTGTAGTACGGCCGACCGGTCCGCCGGTTCCACACCAGCGTTGTCTCCCGCTGATTGCTAATTCCCAGCGCAGCAAGGTCGTTCGGTGCGAGGTTGCTGGCGTTGAGCGCCGATACGAGCACCGATGCGGTGCGCTCCCAGATCTCGACCGGGTTATGCTCCACCCAACCGGCGCGCGGCAGGATCTGCTCGTGTTCGAGCTGGTGGCGGGCGACCTCGGTACCGTCGTGGTCGAAGATCATGCAGCGGGTGCTGGTGGTGCCCTGGTCGATCGAGGCAACGAAGTCGGCCAATTGTTCTCCTCGCGTCAACTGCATGCAATCGTCCATCATGGCCTACCGGGCTAGTCGGATCTCGGGCATTGGCCACGTCGCGCGGCGGAACGGTCCCGCAGGGGCTAGACCGTGTGAAGCCCACCAGCGTGGCCGCCCTCAGATCCCGGCCAATCGTGGTGGCCCGCCGGTTGCGTAGCGATCATTAAACCTGTTGCATCAGCGGTGTGGGCGAAGAGGTCAAGCGCACCACCTACAGCAGCGCGCATCGGCAGCAGTATCGCCGCAAGGTGCAGTTGTGCCTGGACGTCTTCGAAACCATGCTCTCCCAATCCAGCTTCGAATTCGACCAGCCGCTTACCGGTATCGAGATCGAATGCAACCTGGTCGACGGTGACTATCAGCCGGCGATGTCGAACCAGCACGTGCTCGCGGCTATCGCCGACCCGGCCTATCAGACCGAATTAGGCGCCTATAACATCGAATTCAACGTGCCGCCTCGCCCGCTAACCGGACGCGCCCACCTGGATCTGGAGACCGACGTCCGGGCCAGTTTGAACGCCGCCGAAACCAAAGCCAGCTGCGGCGGGGCTCACATCGTCATGATCGGCATCCTGCCCACCCTGATGCCCGAACACCTGGCCACCGACTGGATGAGCGAATCGACCCGGTATGCGGCGCTCAACGCCTCCATTTTCAACGCTCGCGGTGAGGACATCCAGATCGATATCGGCGGGCCCGAACCGCTCAGCCTGCACTACCCGTCGATCGCCCCTGAATCCGCCTGCACCAGCACGCAATTGCACCTTCAGGTCTCTCCCGAGGACTTTGCCGACAACTGGAACGCCGCCCAGGTCTTGGCGGGACCGCAACTGGCGCTCGGCGCCAACTCGCCGTACTTCTTCGGCCATCAACTGTGGGCCGAAACCCGCATCGAACTGTTCGCGCAGGCCACCGACACCCGCCCGGACGAGCTCAAAGCCCAAGGCGTGCGGCCACGGGTGTGGTTCGGCGAACGGTGGATCACGTCGATCTTCGACCTATTCGAGGAGAACGTCCGCTACTTCCCGTCGTTGCTGCCTGAAGTGTCCGACGAGGACCCGGTCGCCGAGCTGGCCGCCGGGCGGACTCCACAGCTCTCAGAGCTGCGGCTGCACAACGGCACGGTGTACCGGTGGAATCGGCCGGTGTACGACGTCGTCGGCGGCCGTCCACATCTGCGGGTGGAAAACCGGGTGCTGCCTGCCGGACCGACCGTCGTGGACATGCTGGCGAATTCGGCGTTCTACTACGGCATGCTGCGCACCCTGTCCGAAGAAGATCGCCCGCTGTGGACCAAGCTGAGTTTTGCCACGGCGCATGCGAACTTCTTGGAAGCCGCCCGGCACGGGATGCACGCCAGGCTGCGCTGGCCGGGCTTGGGTGAAGTGGCACCCGACGAATTGGTGTTGCGCCACTTGCTGCCCCTGGCCGAGGAGGGCCTGCGGCGCTGGAATGTTTCCGTCGAGGCCCGCGACCGCTTTCTCGGTGTCATCGAGGGCCGCGCTAAGACCGGCCGCAACGGCGCCGGCTGGCAGGTGTCCACCGTGCACGCACTGCAACAGCGCGGTATGCCGCGGCCCGCCGCGCTGGCGGAGATGTTGCGGCGGTACTGCCAACACATGCACGGCAACGAGCCGGTGCACACCTGGGAGGTGCCCAGTTAGATCACGCCACCGCGATCAGTGCGCCGCTAAGGGGCAGCCTCGGAAGTACCGACAACCGCGGGTACCGGGGATCGATGCCGGCGCAAACGAACCGGAGGCACGATCGAATGAGCGTTTGGATGCACCGCGGGCTGGCCGGCGTCGCGCACATCGGACCCGGTATGGGCCGCCACGGTGCCGGCCTCGCCACGCGCCAGGGCCACCGTCGCGACGACAACCACCACCACCGCCGTTGCCAACGCGAACAATTCCGGGCCGTCGGCGTTCAGGCTCTCACCGAGCACCCCGACTCCGAGCAGCGACGCCACCATCGGCTTGGCCACATACATCGTTGGCAACGAGGCAGTCAGCGCACCAGCGCGAAACGCCGACTGTTGAAAGACCATCCCGGCCAGCGAGGCCAGTATCCAGGCATAGAACTCCGGCGCCTGTAGTACCGCTCCGAAGCCCTGGTGTCCGAGTAGCACGACGACACCCTTGGTGAGTACCGCGAACAGCGCCAGCGACGAACCAGCCACCGCCGCCAGTAACACCGCCGCGAGCGGCCGACCCCGCCACATTCGTGCGCCCAGCAGGCACAACACCAGCAGCGGACCCATCAGCACCGCCACCACCGTCCACGCTTCCATCGAACCCCGCGCGTGCCCGGCCGCCGGGTCGCCGACTACGACGACCACTGCCAGGGCAACCGCGAGCACCCCCGCCCACAGCCATTCCCAGCGAGTCACCCGGACATGGGTCAGTCGCGCATAAATCGGCAGCGCGAACAGCAGCGCCGTCACCTGCAGCGCCGTTACCAACATCACCGATCCGAGCGCCAGCGCCGCGGCCAGCAGGCCGTAATTGACCACGGCTCCGGCTCCGCCCGCCCACCACCGGGCGTCACGCAACGACATTCGGAACAACTCCAAGTGGCCGACGTGTTTATCGGTGACCTCGTGCGCTGACCGTTGCCGGATCACGTCGCCGCTTGCCGACGCCAGCGCGGCGCACAGGGCAAGCAACACCGCGACATCCGCTTTAGACATGGCGACCTCCTTGGTTACTGCCGCGGCGGGCAGAGCGATGCAGATGGCACGCGTAATGCGATACCTGTTTCTTCGACTAGGCCAATTTGGCCGGCCAGCCTGGGGTTTCGTGGTTGCGCTGGCGAAGTCGTGCCGGAATCGGTGCGGTAACCATCGCTGTAAGACCGACGTTGACCGGGAAATAGCCTTCCAGAGAATGAATTTCGGTTCGGCGGACGATGGCTGCCAGGGCAAGGGTGGCCTCGACCATCGCGACGTGGTCGCCGATGCATGCTCGCGGCCCGGCCCCAAAAGGCAAGTACTGCCATGGGTTACGTCCCTGTGATCTTTCCGGACTGAACCGGTCGGGGTCGAATGTGAGCGGGTCGTCCCACAGGGCAGGGTCACGATGAATTGCTTTAATGGCGACGACGACGTGCGTGCCCGCTTCCACCCGGTGGCCGTCGACGGCGATGTCTTTCATCACAAACCGTTCCACCGCGCGTATCGGCGGGCACAAGCGCAGCGCCTCGTGCAGCACCGCAATGGTGTAACGCAGGCGCGGCATATCCGCATGGGTGAGCTGTCGGTCGCCGAGTCGGCCAACCTCCGCGGCGACACGTTCCTGACATTCACGGCTATGACCCGACGCCCATAGTGCGTAGGTAAGTGCGATGGACGTGGTTTGGTGGCCGGCGATCATGCACGACAGCAGCTCGTCGCAGATCGCGCGATCGGTTAAGGGCTGACCGGTCTGCGGGTCGGCGGTCTGCATCAATGCGCGCACCAGCGGTGCCGGCCGTGCCGGGTCGGAGCGACATGCCCGCAGCATCTCAGTGGCCAGCTCGTGCAGCGCTGCGCTCGCGGCGTGCGCTTGCCGCTGCCGGCGGGTCGGGAGCCAATGCGGCGAATGGGCCGGACGCAACGCCCTGTCGGCTGCCCATTTCACCGCGGTGCGCAGAGAGCATCCCAACTCCGCCATTAGCCCGTCATCCTCGAGACCGAGCATCGAACGGCACAGTGCCCGCAGGGTCAGCGAGCGGCATTCGGCGTCGAGGTCGACTTCGGCTCCGTCGTCCCAGCGGCGAGCCAGCTGGTCTGCCGCCTCGGCCATGTTGCCGGCGAACCGAGGGATGCTTTGCCCGGCAAAGACAGACTGCAGCGCGCGGCGGCGCGGCAACCACTCGTGGTGCGGCACGACGAGCAGACCGTCGCCGATCAGCCGGCGCAGCTCCCACGACATGCGCGTCATACCGCGTTCGACGTGCTCGTCGTCGCGAGCCAGTATGTCGCGGGCACCGCGCGGTGAGGAGACGACCACCAGATCCGGCCTCAGCCACCCGCGTGCCAGAGCGCGTCGCGACACCGCACCGTGGGCGTCGCGCAACAACTCCAGATCGGCATCGAATCTTCGGGCCGCCATCAGCCGCTGCAAATGGGGAAGCACATCGTTCGCCGACGCCGCCGACGTCACCACGCCCGTGGGGGCGCCCGGTCGATCAGAAATTTTCGCCATTTGCTCACCCATGGTCGAGTCACCTCTCGTTAAAGCATGCGCCCCCGAGCGCTGCAGCGATAGCGTATGGGACTACGCAATATCGCTGATCTGCCGAGCGGCGCCGGCTTAGCATCCCGGGACGTGTTGATTGAACGGCTCGGGCAGGGGCAGGCATCGTGGAGGTACCTGTTGGGCGGGCGGCGCCGGAAGGTTGGCTGCTTTACGTGAGGCCGCGGCGGCGTTGTCGTTGGCCGCCTGGGTCCGGCTGGCCGGTGTCACACAGACCATGTCACCGCTGTAAGCCTCGCGTCAGACGAGCCCCTGCTTGCAGGTGGTCGGGCCGTAGGCGCCGCCGTTGGGCTCAACGTTCTGCCGGGATTGTGCGTTTTCCTGGGCGGTGCTGCTTCGCACGTCCGGAGTAACACAGACAGTGTCCCCGGATCTCGCTTCACGCCACACAAACCCTTGCATACAGGTGTCGGGCCCATAAGGCAGGGGAGCCGCGCTCGCGGTCGGGTGGACGGCAGCTGCGCGCCCGCTCGATCTCGGCAGACGGTCCCGCACCTGCGGCGGATCCGACGCCAGATGCTCACCCAACGCCACCGAAAATCCCACTCGCGCAGCGATCTTCGCCTCGCCGAGTTCGAGCCGTTGGGCGACCGACAGCGACGACACCCAGTCCGGCGGCGGCGGCCACGGTTGCAGCCGCTGCATCAGCGCCGGACGAACAGCAAGCACGCCGATCCCGCCCGGGCCGGCGATCCATGCGCGTGACGAGGCGTACATCGCGTCGGCGCCGACTGCGCAGTCGACGTGCCGCAGCGCTTGGGCCGCGTCGACCACCAGCGGCAGCCCCAGCTCAGCGCACAGGTGCTTCATCGCCGCCACCGGCTGGACGACACCGCGATGGCTGGCCACCGCGGTCAAGTGCACGAGGTCGGGCGGGTAGGCGCCAGGCCCGCAGCGGCTTCGTCGACGGCTGCCCGCCTGGCACCGTCGACAGGCAGCGGGCGCCGGGCGAATCTATGCACGGCCATCAGCGCCAGATTTGGGCCGTACTCGCCGGGTAGGCAGGCCAGCACGGTGCGCCCAGCGTCCAACACCGGTGTGGCTGCCTCTGCCGCGACGTATCCGCCGACCTCAGCCTCGTGGCGGGCGTGCCGGGCCGCGGCATCAAGCGGCGAAGCTCTGCCGCGAACACGCCGCACTGTCGAGGTGCAGGCCGGCCAACGGCGGCCGCGCCGCTCGCCACCGGTCGGCCAGCGCAGCGCTCACTTGACCGCCAGCGACAACGCGAAGTCACCGGCGTCGTCGGTCCACCACCGGGTGCGTCGCAGGCCGGCCGCGGCCAACTCCGCGGCGACCGCCTCGAGGCGGAACTTGCACGACACCTCGGTGAGCATCTCCTCGCCGGCCGCGAATTCGACTGTCAAATCCAATGCTCCGATCCGCACCCGCTGTGGCCCGTCAGCGCGCAACCACATCTCGATGCGCTCCGCTTCGGCGTTCCAGCGGGCGACGTGAGCGTAGGCCTCGATGTCGAAATCGGCGTCGAGTTCACGGTTGATCACGGCGAGCACATTGCGGTTGAACCGTGCTGTCACTCCCGCGGCGTCGTCGTAGGCGCGGACCAACCGGTCGATGTCCTTGACCAGGTCAGTGCCCAGCAGCAAGCTGTCACCGGGCCGCAGCACAGCCGCCAGCGACGCCAGGAACTGCGCGCGCGGCCTCGGGGTGAGGTTGCCGATCGTCGACCCCAAGAACACGAACAGCCGCCGCCCACCGCTCGGGATTTCCGCCAAATGCTCCTCGAAATCACCACAGACAGCAGCGATCTCGATGCCCGGATAGTCGCGCTGGATGGCCGAGGCGGCTGCCTGAAGCATGGTGGCGTCGACGTCGAACGGGACAAACCTGCGCAGCGAACCATTTCCGCGCAGCGCGGCTAGCAGCATGCGCGTCTTCTCCGATGTCCCGCTGCCCAGCTCGACCAGGGTGTCAGCGCCGGTCAGCGATGCGACCTCCGCCGACCGGGCGGAGAGAATCTCGGCCTCCGCTCGGGTCGGATAGTACTCGGGCAACCGGGTAATCTGGTCGAACAGGTCGCTGCCCACCGAATCGTAGAACCACTTGGGCGGCAGTTCCTTTGGCGAACGACGCAGACCGTCGAGCACATCTTGTCGCAGCGCGTGATACGCCGAATCTGCGGCCAGGTGGTTCGACAGCGACAGCGTCATAGAGATCCTTCCAGTGCGGTGAACGTGACCCCATCGTGGGTGACATCAACGAGGTGGTGGTCGGGTACGTCTTCCCAGTTCGGGTCGTCGTCATACGGCTCGCTGGCCAGCACCACGCCGTCGTCGCGACGCAGCACTGACAGGGTGTCTCCCCACGTGGTGGCCAGCAGCCGAGAACCGTTGGCCGCCAAGATGTTCAAGCGGGCTTTCAGGTCGTCGGCACCCACTTGCCGGATCAGGCCGCCCAGGGCGTCGAGACCTCGGGAGAAGATCAGCGCCGCCAAAAGCGTGCTGTCGCAAACCGGTTCGGCCGAGGAGCTCGCAGGCAGAACACCGCGGTCGACGACACCGTTGTGCGCCAGCAGCCAGCGGCCATCGGTGAACGGCGCGGTCGCGCTGAGTTCGATCGGCATGCCGATGGTCGCCGAACGCACCGATGCCACCACGCAGTGGCTGCGCAGGGCGGGCGCCACCGAATCGAACGACACGTCGCCCCACAGCGGTGTGGTGCTACGCCAGCGTCGCGGGGTGGCACCGTCGAAAAAGCCCACACCCCAGCCGTCGGCGTTCATCATGCCGTGCTTCTGGCGGCGCGGCGCATAGGACTGCACCCGCAGGCTGTGTGGCGGATCGAGCACCAGCGAGGAGATCGCCACCTCGCGACCCAGCCATCCCAGATGACGGCACATCAGTCGTCGGCGTCCCAGGCCAGCCGGACGCCGGCGAAGATCTGCCGACGGTAGGGGTGGTCCCAGTTGCGGAAGCTGGGCCGCAGGATTCCCGGTTCCACCGCCCACGACCCGCCGCGCAGCACGCGATAGT
>NZ_CAXUCH010000184.1:0-8785 GCF_964249325.1 uncultured Mycobacterium sp.
TGCCACTACCGCTCCACCCGACACCACCGGTTCCACCGCCTGAGCCGCCGATCGGGGAAATGACCAAAGAGCAGGCACTTGCCGCGTATGACAAATTAAAAGAAGACCTCGCCCGCTACAGCGATGACTGTCTGAAGCGCCCGTTTGTGCTGCCCCAAGAACAGGGCGCATATGACAGTTGCGTTGCCAGAATGGGCGAGCTCAATGCGAGAAAGACGGCACTCGAATCCCGGCTACGGGACTTAGGCGTACAACTAGGAAATGAGCCCGCCCCGCCGCCCACGCAGCCGGGCGCACACGATACCCAGCCACCTGCGCAGGAATCACCTCAGATACCGCAGGAAACACCGCCATTTCCGCCACCAAACAGAATCACAGGACTAACTGAGCATGGGGAGCAGCAAGTTAATGGCCGGGACGGTCACGGCGTCAATGACAACGCATTGCAGGATGCCGTTGCGAACCCGATTGGACCGCCCAAGTTCAAACTCGACGAGTATGGTCGAGGGGCTTACGTATATGTCGGCAAAGACGCAACAGTGGTATTGAATAAGGACGGGCAAGTGGTAACAGCCTGGGCGAACAGCCGTAGTGGTTGGAGGAACCCGTGAGCGACGTTTTCGACGCTATTCCACCGGAGCCCCGCACTTTGATCCTGGACGAACTGACGCGTCGTAACCCCGCTCTTTTGGCCGAGCTGCGCGCCACACAGAAGCCGACCAATGACCAGAGTGACGCCGTTGTGGATGTACTTTCCGATGCCTTGATGAAGACCTTCGGACCGGATTGGACGCCGAATGAGTATGGGCTGGCGATTGAACGCGCAATTGACGCCTACCTGGAAGCCTGGCCGATAGTTCGGTGAGCAGCGGGCCGCCCGCTCGACGATTAGGAAATGAACCCGCCACCCAGCCGGGTACGCCCGGTTCTCAATCACCCCGCGCAGGAATCACCTCAGATGGAGGCCATACCACCATTTCCACCACCAAAGAGAATCACAGGACTAATGGAGCCATGGGGAGCAGCAAGTTAACAGCCGCGATGGTGGTCATGGAGTCAGCGACAGCGCGATGCAAGATGCCGTCCAGCATCCGATTGGGCCGCCCCAGTACGTGCCGGACCAGTATGGGGGCGTTATGAATACGTCGGCGAAAACGCAACGGTTTACTTGAATAAGGATGGGCAAGTGATAACCGCATGGGCCACCAGCCGTGATGGTTGGAGAAATCCATGACCAACGTTCTCGACGCTATTCCACCGGAACACCGCACCGTTATTGTGGAGGAACTGACTCGTCTTAACCCCGCGCTCCTCGCCGAGCTTCGCGCCGCACAGAAGCCGACTAACGAGCAGAGCGACGCCGTTGTGCACGCGCTTGGCGTCTCGATGAGCCCGCACTTTGGGCCGGGCCATATTCCGAATGAGCGCGGAATAGCAATCGATAACGCAATTGGCGCTTACCTTCTGGCATGGCCAATATATCGGTAAGACAGTCGCTCTCCGCTGCTCGACGCGACCGCCGCGACAGCAGGTGCTGCCCTCCAGATCGCGAGACACCGCTACGTCAATTCTGCGATGGTGGCGATCATGGTTGCGGTGTGGCCTTCGATTGGGTCTGGAGCTCGACGACGCCGCACACTGTTCAGCCGTACTCAACTGGGAGGGCACATGACGTACACATCCAGTGACAGAACAACATCGTCGCTGCCCGAATTGCCTGCTGAGATGCGCTGGGTAGTGCTGGTGGACAAGCGCCAGATTGCGGTGCTGCTGCTGGAGAACGAGATTCCGGTCGCTTCGGCAACCGAGAGCCTGGAGCGAGACGCTGAACTCGACTATGAACACCAGCCGGTTGACGTGGTCGAGAAGGTGTGCAGGCGTCTGGCTGCCGAGGTGTCGCATCAATGGGGCTTCCTTCACGTCCTGAAGCAGAAACTCGGGCCGAGCGTCGACGTCCGGACGAGGCTGGTGGATTGGAACCAGTAGGCCTTGCTACCAGTCGGCGGCTATGGGGGTAGATCACGGACTCGTCAGCAACCTGAAATGTTAATTGCCGCACACATCATTTGGTGAAGACGTTTTGGGGCTGGCGCGAACAGCAGCTGCCGGACGGCACGCTGATCTTGACCGCGCCGACGGGACACACCTATGTCAGCACCCCGGGCAGCGCGCTGCTGTTTCCCAGCCTGTGCCGGCCCACCGGCGACCTGCCCTCACTGCCAGCCGACCCGCCGGCCCAATACTGCGGCGAGCGCACCGCGATGATGCCCAAACGCCGCCGCACCCGCACCCAAGACCGAGCGCACCGCATCGCCACCGAACGCCGCCACAACCACGACGCCCGCATCACCCGGCGCACCGAGCACTTCAGCTACTTCGGGCCAGCCCCACCGGATGCTGACGACGATCCCCCACCGTTCTGATGTGCGGGTGCGCAACAAGGTTGCTGCACGCCATCACCCCCTATGGCCGCACTTGCTTTCGATTCCGCTTGTCGTGGGGCGGCACGCCGTTGACGCCGTCGATGGACTGTGCGTAGGTTCCGACGGCGAACGCGACGCCGCCGCCCATGATGCCTAACGCATCCCGGTTGACCTTGTCCACGGTGTCGCGGGCAGTGTGGTAGTTCGGGTCGAAGGCTACCCCGGGCTGACCGCCCCAGAGCCGCGCTTGCACAGGGGTTTTCGTCTGCGACGAACCGGTAGTCATGCCGCCGATCGGCACGCCCGCAACCAGGAAGGGGCTGTAGTCGCTCTTGGTGCCCAACGGCAGATCCACGGGCCGCTTACCGGCCAGGTTCAGATAGGCCGCCAGGGTGCGTTCGATACCCGCCGAGCCGATCGGCACGTCCTGCGGCGCTACACCCGGGCCGGCCGGGGCGGACTGGTCTCCGTCGTCGGTGAAGAAGCCGGCATTCGGCGAGCCGAGCATGTCGAAGTTCAAATACAGCGCGATGTCGTTGAGTTCGTCGCGGCGCAAGCCGAAGACGTAATCCAGGGAACCGTTGAGCCCTGATTCCTCCCCACCCCAAAACGCGAATCGCACCGCGTTGGTCACCGGCGGCGACGGGCCCAGTTGCAGCGCGGTCTCCAGCACCGCGGCCACCCCGGTCGCGTTGTCGTTGATGCCCGGCCCCTCGTGAACGCTGTCCAGGTGCGCGCCCGCCACGACTACATCGTGGCTGGAGCCAGTCTTGGTCTGCGCCAGGACACTTCGTGAGGTGACCTTTACGGTTGCGGTGTCAAGCGTGAGCCGTACCGGCCCGACAGCGTCGCGCAATGCAGCCGCCCCGTCAGCGCCGACGACCGCGACCGGCACGGTCAGCTGGTTGTAGTAACCGGAGTTGAACAGCTTGGGCGGCGCGCCCTGGTTTCCGGGCTCGCTAATCACGACCACCGCGGCGGCGCCCTTGGCCACCGCGGCTTTTTGTTTGTCAACCACCGTGCAGCCGCTGTCGTCGACGACGGCGATCGCAGCCTTGGGCACCGTACCCGGGTAGTCGCTCGCAGCACACCCCGCCGCCTTGATCGGGCGCACCACGGGGGCCGTTATCCCACCGGGCGGTGTGCGCACCAGCAGCGACGCTTGGTCGACGGCATAGTTGCGCCCGTCCACGGTCAGCGTCGGCTGGCCCGGCGCCGCTGTGTACAGCCGGTCGAACTGCGGTGTCGACACAACGAAACCCTTGTTGCGCAGCGTTTTAACGACATAGTCAACGCTGGCGTCAAAGCCGCGCGTGCCCTCAGCCCGATTCCCTTTGTTCGCGTTGGCGATATCCTGCAGGGCGCGCAGGTGGGTGAACATCGCATCGACGGTTACCTTGGCAGCCAACGCATCACCCAAGCGCTGCGGCGCAGGCTGCGACGACGAGCACCCCGCCAGCAGGACGACCGTCAACACCAAGGCCGCACCCGCCGACCGGATCATGGTGTGTTGACGACGTGGCGAGTGCGGTCATCCCGGACCGGGACACCGTTGCGCCCGCTGAGATCCTGCGCGTACAGCCCAACCGCATAGGCGACCCCGCCACCGAGGATCCCCAGCGGCGTGGGGTCGATCTGGTCCAACGTGTCGGTTTTCTTGTGGTAGTTGGGGTCGAACGGCTCACCGGCCGTACCGCCCCACAGTTTGGCTTGCTCGTCGGACTTCTTGTTTTCGGCGCCCGAGAACAATCCACCCGAGGGGATACCAGCCCGGGTGAATCCGTCGTAGTCAGACCGGCCGTCGAACGAGGTGTCTTGCGCGGTCTTGCCTCCCGATTTCAGGTAGGCCACCAGCGAGCGCTCGATGCCCGCCGAGCCCTCCGGAACCACCGGGTTACCGCGCTGGTCCTCCGGCAGCGATTGGTCCCCGTCATAGGTGAAATAGCCGGGATTGGGCGAGGCCAGCATGTCGAAATTGAGATACAACGCAATGTCCTTGAGCCCCTGGACGTCCAAAGACTCGACGTACTTACGCGACCCGATCAACCCGAGTTCCTCGGCGCCCCAGAAAGAGAACCGCACCGCATTGCGTAGTCTCGGCGAATTACCCAGTTGTAGCGCGGTTTCCAGAACAGCAGCCACCCCGGACCCGTTGTCGTTGATGCCGGGCCCCTCCGGCACGCTGTCAAGATGCGCGCCGGCCATCACCACGTCGGCGGTCGAGCCGGTCTTCGTCTGGGCAATGACGTTGCGCGCCTGCAGAGTCTGGGTGTTCGCATTGAGTTTGACAGTCGTCGGCCCGGGCTGGGCACGCAGCGCCGCCCCTTCGGCCTTGGTGACGCTGACCACCGGGATCTTGACGTCAGTGTGCTCGCCGAGGGTGCCGCCCATCTCCTTCTCGTCGACGTTGTCGGCCACGATCAGCGCCACCGCACCGCGCTGCACGACGGCGTCTTCCTTCTGCGAGAACGGGCACGTGCCGCGGTCCACCAACACCACAGCGCCTTGCACCGGCAACCCGTCGTAGTCGGAGGGGGTGCACCCGGGACTGTCATCGGCGGGCGCGGCCACAAGCGGTCCGCTCACGCCGTCCGGCGGAGTGGGCAGACTGAACTGCACAGCATGCGCCTCGACGGTCTTGCCGTCCACCGTCACCGATCCCGGGTCGGCGTGAAAAACGCGGGCGGTGAACTCCGGGGTTTGCACGTCGAAACCCTTGCCGCGCAACGTGTTGGCTACATAGTCGACACTGGCGTCATAACCGGGGGTGCCCACCGCGCGGGTGCCGTTGTTGGCATTGGCGATGTCTTGCAGTTTCGACAGGTGGGCCATCATCGCGTCGGTGGTGACCCGGCCACGCAACCCCTCAGCGAACTGGACTCCGGCGGGTTTCTCGCCCACGGGCTGTGAAGCGCTCGGCGCGCGCCCGCATCCGCCGACCAAAACTGCAACGACCGCAGCCGCCGAAAGCATCGCCTTCGATGTGTTTTTCACGGCGACCACGTTAGACGGCTCACGCGTCTCGGTGGCCAGTAGGACCAGCGCCAGTCAGCCGGCGTCCACGGTGGGTCGCGCCTCCGAGACGTCCACTCGGACGTTTTCCAGTTCGAGTAGCTGAACCAGTCGGGCGACTATGCACCGGTCGGTGACCAAAACCACCTTGCGGCCCTCAGCGGCGGCCTGCTCGTCCAACGTCACCAGCTCACGGTGCGTGACGAAGTCCAGACCTCGCGCGTCTACGATCACCTCGTGGCCGGCGGCCAGCGGCCAGATCCGTTCTAGCGCGGAGATAAACGCCTCGCTGTCGGCGGCGTCGATTTCACCCGCCAACCCGAAGTCCATCCCGAGTTGGGCGTAAAGCCGGAAGCTGACCGTGCCGCGGCCGACCAACGGATGCAGACACACCATCTGCTTGGCCGTCTCGCCCAACAATGTCAGGTTGTAGGCGCACAACGCCGAGAAAGGCAGCACCGCCATCTTCTGGTCGACGAGATATTCCAGGCGGCTGAACGCGGCGCGCTGCTCGGGCTTGCGCGCCAGTATCGCCGCGTCGACCACTCCACGGCAGCCACTGCAGCCCATGGCGACCACATACTCCATCGCTGCGACGCCGGCGGCCACCGTCGCCTCCGGGTCGACCACGTCGGTGCCCGGCACAAACACGTAGTGCTCGTCGACCGGCGTCACCGCAATCTGGCCTGACCTGACCGCGTCGCCGAAGCCCATATCCAGCAACTCCGTGCGTAATGCCGCACGGCCGCCGTCACGGGCGTACAGGATCCGCTGGTTGCGCGCCAGGCCGTCGACAATGTACTCGGCGGCCCGGGTCAGAAATTCCGACTGGTCTCGATACCCCCAACCCACGTGGCCGAACGGGGTGAGGCCTGCAGCGGAGGTGAGCACACCTTGCTGGCGCATCACGCGACATCGCCCCCCGACAACCGGTCAAGCCGCAGATAAGCGTGAATGGTGGTGCCGTCCGGCGACGTGTGGGTGCGCACCAAATTAGCCACCGCGTTGACGACGAAGAGCTCATACGGGCCTGACCCGGCGGTCGGCGGTCGGCACCCGGCCAGCAGGTCGCCCAAGTATCCGACATGCCGTGCCTGGCAGACCAAATGACCGTCGCAGTGCCAAAACGCGAGCCGACATGCACCGCCGGGATTGCGGCCTGCCTCGGTGATGTCCGTCATCGTCAGGTTCACAGTCACATCCCCCGGCGGCGCGCCAAACGCATCCTCCAGCAACGCGATCTTGTTTTCCGGTACTGCGACCAAGACCGGCTCGGCCTTACTCAACCATCCGGATATCAACGGCACCAGCGAATCGAGATATTCGCGCTCTGAGCGGTAGAAAAGCGCCGTGTGCACCACCTCGCGGACGGCGGATGTCGTGGTATCGGCGGCTTCATCCCGCAACCGGGTCTCCAATCGGTCGACCGCAGCCAAGTGTGTGCGCTGACAATACCGAGGAGACCGCCCCGTGGGGGAGCGTTAAGACGCCTCCTCGGCGGCCCGGTCCAGCAGCCGCAGAAAAACCTGGATCGTCGTGCCGGCCGGTGTGGCGTGAATACGCACTAGATCGGCCAGCGCATTGACGACGAACAATCCGCGCTGGCCATTCTCGTCCCCGCTCGGCGGTCGTCGCCCAGCCAGCGGGTCGTCGAGAAATCCGGCGTCGCGGGCCTCGCAAACCAGATATCCGCCGTGTTCCCAGAACCCAAGCCGACATGTCCCGTTGCCGTGCTGCAGGCTGTTGGTGGCGAGCTCGGTGATGATCAGCTTCAGGTCGGCGATGCTCTCTGCCGGCAGGCCGAGTAAGCGGCCATACCGGCTGGCCTGCTGGCGGGCGGCGCTGAGGTTCGCCAATTCCGAAACCGTGTACGTCACCGCGGCTGGGCTCGTCGCCAACGGTTCGTTACAGCGCTGCAGTGCGACGTCGATCGCATAGTCAGCGCTGCGCTGATAGGAGCCGTCCACGCAGATCAGTGGGTGGGTGATCCGAGCGTCCGCCAGCACGGTGTCGGCCAGTTGGGAGGCGTCGTACAGACATAGCCCGGTCCCACGATGGCCGTCGAACGCGAGATTGACCAACGCCTCGTGCTGCAGGCACGCCGGGTATTCGACCGCGGTGCGGCCAGCCCACACCGGTTCGCCGATTAGCCGGACGGGCCGGTGTCGATGCCGCTGCGCGAAACCGCCCGCCACACCCAGCAGCCGGGCCGGATTGCGGCCCACTTCGGTGACGTCGGCCAGTGTCACGTCCGTCTCGTCCGCTAGTGGCCCTAACGCGTCGCACAACGATGCCAGCTTGTCGCCGGGTACTGCGGCCCATACCGGCTCATAGTTGTTGAGCGCTTCGCTGATGGACGCCACCACGAGATCGATGTATTCCTGCTCTGACCGATACAACAGCGCGGAGTGCACGAACCCGGCGTCGTGAGCCGGTGGACTCGCGGTCATGTGGTGGCTCCACTTGGTAGCGCTGCACTGAGCCAGCATGTTGGCTCACGCCGGGGCCTACCCGGTGTGACGGCAACCTAATCAGAACGCCCTATCAACGGCCGGCCGATAGCCGTGCAGCCACCAGGTCGGCGACCGCGCGCATACCCGCGGCGTTGGGGTGAAACGGCGCCGGCCGCCACGGCAACGGCAACGCCGCGCCGACGGTCCAGGGCTCCGACGACCAGGCGTGATGTTCGCGGCTGGCCTGCCCGGCCCGCACCAGCTCGCAGCCGGTGGACTGCGCGGCCGCTGCGGTGGATTCCTCCAGGCGTGTCGCGACGTGGCGGCCCAGGTCGGCGTCGGCTTTCGACAACGGCGCGGCGCTTTGCCCGTCCGGCGGCAGCAGCGTCAGGTAGTCGACGAAGAGCACCCGCGCGTTTGGGGCCCGCCGGCGCGCCGCAGCACCGACCGCGCGCAGCGAGTCGCCGACATGGGCAAGCGCCTCGTCGCGGGCATCGCGGTCGAGCAGACCACGGATTCTTGGCAGCAGGCGGGCGGGGACCGCCCGGCGACGATGCGGGCCGTCGTGCGGCCCGGGGAGGAGCCGGGCAATCGAGCCCAGCAGCGAAGCAGCCATCAACAGGGGGATGTAGCCGACGTCGTTGCCGCCGATGGTGATCGTGACTAGTGCTTCCGAACCGTTCAGCGCGTCGATCTGCGGCGGCGCCCCGCGCTGACGGTCGGCAAGGATATGGGCGGTGGTCGCGCCGGAAAACGTCACGTCCACTAGATCAAGGTTCAGGCGCTGGGCCACCAGATGCGCGTAGTTGCGGCCCGATCGGCCCGAGCCCCACGGAGCACCCTTGGCACGCGGCTGGATACCTGGACCGGCGGCCATCGAACTGCCCAGTGCCACAT
>NZ_CAXUCH010000185.1:0-8767 GCF_964249325.1 uncultured Mycobacterium sp.
CCCCTGCGACAGGAACCGATCAACGATGCCTCGCTGATCGAGCACCTCGATGGTGCGTGGGGTTATCCCGCCCGCGCGCGACCCGATCAGCTCATCGCTGCTGCGGCGTTGCTCGACGATCGCGACATCGACTCCGGCGAGCGCCAACTCACCGGCCAGCATCAGCCCGGTAGGGCCGGCTCCGGGGAACCACCGCATGATCCGTCGCGCGATTGCGCGCGTTGATATTTCGCATCCCCCGGCCAGTGTTATCCAAGAGCTGGTTGCGCGCGCCGTCGGATTGCGAACCACAGACCTGCGAACAGCCGCATCGCCGAGGAAGGGCGCAGGAGCGTCGTAGGTGGGTCGATAAACTGCGTTACCCGAAAGATTCTCTCCGTCAGGACGGGGTCATTTTCCGCGGCGGTCAGAGTCTTGTCGAGACGCCAAGTCACCAGGCGCTGCGATATCGACCGCCGACCATCCGCCTTGGTCATGTAGAGGTCGTTGACTTGGTTGGACGCCCACACAGGCCCGATCCGTCGCGCGGCAGCCTGGAAAAATCGCCTGCTCAGATCAGCATCTCCACGTGATAGGCAGTCGCGCAGCGCGACCGCTTCAAGTAGCGCCATCGTCATCCCTTGGCCGTAAATGGGATTGAGGCTGCAGATCGCGTCGCCGAACACCAAGAGGCCGGCCGGGAATGCCGGCATCTTGTCATAGCGTCGCCACATCCCGCGGTGACGGATCACCGCCACGTCCCCCAGGGGTTCGGCGGCACGCAGTGCAGCCACAACGTCAGCAGGTGCGAATTCCGCGAAAACCGTGACCATGTCGGCAAGGTCATGTGGTGGTTCGCGCCCGTCTACGCATCCGACCGACAGCATCCACGTGCCATTCTCATACGCGCACAACGCCCCGCCGGTCGGTCGATTCGCTTCTGGGCAAACGAAGATAAGGAGCTCGGTAATCGTCCGTTCCGGGATGCGCAGCAACTGGCTTGAATAGCTGCCGTGTATCACCGCGCGTTGCTCGACGGGGCGGCCATAGCCCAGGTCCTCCAGGAAGGCAGGTGTGCGCGCGCTGCGGCCCATTGCATCAACGACCAAATCAGCGTCCAGACCCTTCTCCGTACCGGTGTCGCGATCGACGACCCGTGCGCCTGTGATTCGGTCAGGCTGTGCAGCAATCGGTCCGACGACGTCATGGCCGTCCAACACGACCACATTAGCGAGCGCACGTACCCGCTGTCGGACATGGGATTCCACGAGCGGTCGACTGGCAGAAAAGAGCACTCGCGCGGCTGGATCAGTGAACTGGCCTGAACGGTTGAGCTCGTGCCCGCCCGCCCGGAAAGAGATTCGGGACAGGTTGCCGTCATCGCACACCGGTGCCCCCGCGGCCACGATTGCCTCGAGCACCCCGGGGAACAATTGCCCCAGCAGTTGCGCGCCGCCAATCGAAAGGGCATGAAAGTGCCGGCCCTGTGGCACACCCTGGCGCTGGGACGCATCGTTGGGTAACCGATCACGTTCGACGAGTGTCACGGCCTCGTAGAACTCTGAAAGGACCCGCGCGGCAAACAGTCCAGCCATGCCGGCCCCGCAAACCACAGCACGCTTACCTCGTTCGTTCACCGCGCTCCTTCCGGCGCAAAGGCACATCAGGACGCGACACTACACGCAAATTAAGAAAAGTAAGCGAACTCTAAGATTACGATAAGATCTCGGACACTGCGGTCAACTCGCTGCGGGACCACCGTGTGAGGAAGCCTGTAATTTCCCCAGCAATTCGTGACAGCGCCTGGCACGCTCTGAGTCTTGAGCCATGACTTCCTCGAAGAACGAGGCAACCTCATCAAGCCCCGCGTTCTTCGCGTCACGCACATACTGCCCATAGTCGTGACCGGCTTTTAGCGAGTGATACTGCACCGAGATGAGGTCGAACGTGACGTCGCTGAATCCGGTTTCTCCGGTCGCCATGGTTCCTCCCGTCCACCGAATGGTCTGAACCTCTCAGTGCTACCCGCCGATCCGCGCCCTAAACACGCCGCTTCTAACGCACCCTGCTTCCAGTGCCAACAGCTGCTCAACCATCCGGAGCGGGCCCAAATTGAAACATCAGCAGGCTCATCGACACGACGAGGGCAGCTAGCGCGATCACCGGTGCCACGGTGACCCGCGACAGCGTCGCACCGAGCACCGCCCCGCCGCACATCGTCAAAACGACGCTGTAGCGCAGTTTTTCACGATGGCCGGTGCCGCCGGCCAGCCTGCTGTCGAAACCGATTCCGACGATCGTCGAAGTGAGCACGGTAGTAGTGAGCTCTTGGATGCCGAACTGGCGGGCGGTGGCGTTCTGCACACCGAACGTCAGCCCGAGTCCGACAATCAGGATGAGTTTGGTGTTGTCGTGATAACCCAGCATGCCTGTCCCCGCCAGGATCGACAGCACCACCAACACCACGATTTCCGTGCCCAGCGCGGCCGCCAGCCATAGCCGTGTCTGCTGGCCCAGATGTCGCGCCAGCCGGCCGCCGACGATGGTGCCGACCAGAAACCCACCGAAGGCAACGACCGCTGCGGTCAAGTCGACTCCGGAGCCCGGGACGAACCAGAAGCCCAAGAAGATCACATTTCCAGTCATGTTCGCGACGAAAACATGGCCAAGAACCAGCACACTGATCGCATCGACGATGCCGGTGGCAAAGGTCAACAGCAGCAACGCGGCAACGGTCAAGCGGTCAGATACCGGCGAGGCAACGGCCATGGCGTCCGTTATCTTTCCGGCCGGCCCGCGCTAAACCCGTGGCGTCAAATCCAGCGACGTAATCGTCGTCATCCGGGTGACCAGCCAGCGCCCGTGGGTCCGCTTCATGAACAGCCGGTAGGACAGGTACTTCAACGACGGAATGCCTTTGGTTAGAGGGCTGGTCGACGTGGTGTTGGTGTACACGATCGCGACGGCATCCGGCCCGTCCAGCGATTCCACGGCCACCCCGGTCACCTTGGTGTCATTCGTTATCTTTGCCTGTTTGTTGGTCGGCGCGATCCCGTCGACGAATTTGCGATACTGCGCCTCGAAATCACCGCTGAGGTAATTCGCCGCGCGATCAGCCAACGTGCTCATGTTGTCCGGTGTGTAAGTCCACAGCGTCGTGATGGCATCTGCTGCAGTTCGCGCAATCTCGAGCTTGGTGGCCACCGTGGCCTGATCGGCGAGATAGGGCTGCACTGTTGCACCCGCGAACGCCGCTGAACCGACGAACAAAGCGGCGGCCACGGCTACCGCGATGGCGAGCCGCTTGCCGGCCGGTCGCCGGGTCCGGGTGCTATCCGCTTCCGCACCTTCGGTGGCTTCTCCCCCGGTTTCACGATCTGGCGCCTCGTCGTCACTGTCCGTCTCACCAGTTTCTGCTGTGGTGCTGGTGTTTTCGGCGCTCTCGGCCGTGTCGTCGGCGACAGATTCCCTCTGGGAATCGTCGGACTCGCGCCGTCGCTCATCAGTTTCGACCGGTTCGGCTTCAACGGCGTCGGCGGTACCGGATTGCTCGGCGGAAGCTTTGTCGATGCTTCTGCTTTGAGTTGTCTCTGTGCTGGCCCGGGCTTGTCGACGACGCTCCCACCACCGCGGCTTCCGGTGCGACGGCCGGGTTTCGGTCAGATCACCTGTGTCAGGTTGCTGATCTTCCACTGGTTCCCTTCCTGCTTAGCTGTCGCCACCCATCGAGTCGCGTTTTCGAATACCTGCTTGCCATCCGGGGACTTGGAGATGACGTCGACGGCGACCAGCACGTTGGCGCTGCCATCGTCGCTCCACCTTTCCACACCAGCGTCGAGCACCGTACCTTTAGTCGGTTCCTGCTTGGAAACCTGGACGAGGATCTCGTTTTCCTTGTCTTGATACTGCTTTGCGAAATCACCGGTGGCTTCGGCCAATACGCGATCCACATAATCGTTGGCGTGAAACGGATCCACGGAGGTGAACTGTGTCATGAAAGAACTGACGTAGGTGAGCGCCGCGGCCTCCTTCGTTGCAGTCCGCCGGTGCGATTCATGCGAGATCAGCATGAGAGCGCACGCGGTGATCGCGCCCACCATGGCGAGAGCGGCAACTGTGGTGACCAGCGGCAGCGCCCGTCGTCGCGACCGCAAACCCGCTCGGAGCCGCGAGGCCAAAGCTTGCGGGCGCAGTCCCTCAAGCAACCGCAGCGCCAACTGTCGCGGCTGCTTCGCGGTGCGGGCAACCAGCAGCGGTTTCTCGTCAGATGGAATCTTGCGGCGGGGACTCATTTTCCGTGACCCGCAGGGCCAGGTTTCGTCAACACCGTCAGGTCATCGACACGCCACCGTGCGTCCGCGCCCCTCGCGAAAGTCACCCGAACAGTTGCGCTGATGTACCGTTCATTCGGCGGTAAGCCGCGCTGCCCCTGCATGAACAACAACATCGTCGCATGATTGATCGACACGGACCGTATCGCGCTATCGACAACCCAGTACTGGTTGGTGACCGGTTTCCCTTTCTGTACCGCCTGCTGTTGGGCGGTGAGTTGGTCGCGGTACTTGTCGGTAGTCAACGACCGGGCATGCTCAAAGTTGCTCTGCAATGTTTTGGGATCGTAGGTCAGCATCTCGGCGGCGATCTTCGGGCCCTGTATCGCAATCTGTGCACGAACCTGGTCGAGCGCTCGGTCATGGCGGTAGACCACCACGTAGCCCATCGCGGTGCCGCCCAAGCACAGCAGGGCTGCCGTCAGCACTAACACCCCGGTCAGGCGACTGAGGGTGCCCGGCCGCCGATCCGGATTGACCAGTCGAACCTCGGTGCGCAACAGCAAGTCGGCGAAGGTACGCCGTCGCGAATCCCACAGCGGCCAAAGCCAACCCACCAACACCGACACCGTGTCCACCAGGTGTGCCAGATCTCTGAGCAGCAACCGCCACGGTCCGACGGCTTCGCCGTCGTCTCGTATCACTCTGATACCGCAAACCGCACGGCCCAAGCTCCACCCGGTGATCGTCGGTAGCAGCAACCGGTTGACCGCCATGAACAGGATGGCTAGCCCGATGAGCGAAACGCACATCCACCACCACGTGCTGCGCAACGGGACACTCAACGCGACCAACGCCATGGTGGCCACCACCGCGGCGCCGGGCAACAGGTCCACTGCCAACGCGCCGGCACGAACGTGCCACGACGCCAGGCGATCTGCCGGTTCGACGTGGACGGCCTTCGTGGTCGCGGTGTTGTCGACCACTACCGTCACTTCGTCACCTGTTCGAGCTTGGAAATTTTGTACCGCCCGTCGTCAGAGGCCATCTTGACCCGCAGGCGGTAGCCGGTTTCCTGCTCTTTGGCTTCAGCATTGGTCACCTTGACGCGCAGCGCCACCAGCACATCGACCGACCCGTCGCCATCGTTGCGCTCTACTGCCGCGCGCATGTCGGATACCTGAACGTGGGCGTTTGCGGCCTGGTATGCGTCGACGAGTAGACCGCTGTACAGCGCCGCTTGGGCACCGAAATCGCCGGTGGAACACTCGATGATCTTCCGCGCGCTATCCGACATGGCACCGGTGTCCGGGGCCTGCGTTGCTGAAACACATTCCTTAGCCGCCTCGACGGCCGCCGAGTCGTGCCGCGCCACACTCTGGCTGTGCCGGTGGGCCCGCAGCGCGAAGTATCCTCCGGCACCGATTCCGCCGGCCAGCACGAGAAGCACCGCAATGATCCCAACGAACCACCGGCGGCCCAGGCGCGAGGGGCCTCGCTCGACACCGGCGGGCGCTGGGCCTGCGTCGGATATATCGTCAGCGGTCGCCGCCGAATCGTCGGCCGTCACTTCGGGACTGGTCTGGTCGGCTCCGTCATCGGATTCTGACGAACGCTCGGCCATCACCTCAGAAAACGAAGAGTCGTGCGCATCGGCGGGGTTCAGCCGGCTGGTGCCAGCATCTCCTTCCATCCGTCGTCTCCTGTTTTCCTCGAGTTTTCGACGGCGTACTTGACACCATCGGGCCCTACCAGTTCACCGCTCTGCGGACTGTAGATCGCCGCGGGAGGCCCGCTGGGAGTGTAGACGCAGGGGTTGGGTTGCTGTCCGTTGCACTGCACCGTACCTGAACCAGGCCGCTGCAGAGGATCGCTGATCGGAGGTGGCGTCCCCTGTACACGGTCGGCTGGTGCCGGGTTCAACCCGGTGTTGACCGACGGTGCCGGTATCACCTGGCCGGGGTTAATCGGCTGGTCGCAGCGGGCGCTGGGTGCCGGGCAGTTCTTGATCTGGTTCGGGTCGCCATACCACGGATTCGTACCCAGCGGAACGTACGGCTTGGGGTCGCGGCACTCCCGCGGCGTGGCAGCGCGTTTGCCCGGGACGTCGACACAAGGAATGTTGCGTGATCCGCGGACTACGTTGGCCGGGGTCTCCTTCGGAATCTTGCAGTATGTGCCCGACGGCAACGGCAGCAGACTGGTGTCCGCCGGCGACCGCCATTCCGACGCCGGAAGGAACCCGGTCAGACACGGCGGGGGCTGATTGATCGACAGCGCCAAATCGAGAGCAAGGCGACCATCGCGCTCGTAGGGTGCCGCGACTGCCTGCGCCTCCGATGCCCCCTGCGGCAAGAATGTCAGCACTTGCTCGACACCCTTGTTGTAACGCTTGAGCATCTCGAACACAATCTCGAGATTCGCCAGCGTCTGCGGCAGCGACTCGCGGACATCATTGAACACCTCGTTGACCTGATCAGCAGTCGGCGCCGCTTGCCTCAAGATGCTTTGGATGTGCTGGTCGTTTTCCGCGGCCTGCGCGCCGAGGTTGTTCAAATTACGCGCCCAGCGCTGGATGGCATCACTGGAGTTGACCTGGCTGTCCAGGATCGGCCCAGAATTTTGGATGATGTCGTTGACATCGCGGATATTGGTATTGAAGTCGCTGGTGATCGCCTGGGTCGCGTCAACCAGCCGTTGCAGCGACGGACCCAACCCGCCGACCGCTTGCGCTGTTTCGTCGAGCAACGTGCCGATCTTCTCCTTGGGCAGCACGGCCAGCCCGCGGTTGGCGGTGTCCAGAGCCGGCCCGATCTCGGCGGGCACGGTGCCCTTGGTGATGGTCTGGCCCGGTGAGAAGTACTTGCCCGGGTTACCGACCGAAACCAGATCCAGATACTGCTCACCGACCGCCGACACCGAATGCACGTTCGCTGTCGCGTCAATCGGGACCTTGTAGCGGCTGTCGATGCTCATCGTCGCCTGCGCACCGGTTTCCGTGGGCTGGACGTCGGTGACTTTGCCGATGGTGATACCGCGGTAGGTGACGTTAGAGGTCCGATACAGGCCGCCCGATGACGGGAGGTCCGCCTTCAGCGTGTACTGACCGATGCCCACCAAGCTCGGAATGCGCAAGTAGTACCAGCCCAGCACGACAATCGCGATCGCCGTCAGAATGCTGAACAGGATCAGCTGGCGTCTCAGGAAGCGACTCAGCATGTTGCCCTTTCGACCAGCGGCCCGCCGGGCGCGTCATTCGGGTTGGGTGTGTACCGAACGTCCGGGATCATCGTTTCCGGATCGCGGCCATACGACTGCTCAAGCGCGCGGAGCGCGCCGGAGAACCCTGTCCCGGTAAGGAATGCGTTGTCGACGGCGGAAAGCGTCAGGTCCACTTCCAGCGATACGTTCATGTAGTCGCCCCGCAGCAGCTTCGGCACGGTGTCGATGTCGAAGGGCTGGGTCAGCAGAAGCTTGAGCGCGCCGCGTAGATCTGGTGCGGAACGTGCGAGTTCCTTCAGCGGGCACTGAAGCGACTGCAGATCTTGATGCAGGTTGGGTCGCGTACCGGATAAGTAGCGGTTGGCTTGCTCGCTGAGCCGACCGAGCGCGTCGACCGCATTGATCAGCAGGTCCTGTCTTTCGTTGAAATGCTTGATCAACGGCGGGAATTCGGTGAGTACCCGATCGATCACGTCGGAGCGGGGACCGACGTAGGCCAGCAGTCGGTTGGTGGAATCGATAGCGTGGGTGATGTCATACCGTTGCTCGTTGACCTGCCGGGTGAAGGTATCCAGCTTGCCGAGCAGAGCACGGATCTGATCGGCCCGCCCATTGACGATGTTGTAGACCTCGTTCTGCAGCACTTCGAGATTCGGGATGCCGCCGCCGCGCAGGATCATGGCGAGACTGGCCAGAGTTTGCTCAATCGTGGGGTACGCCGACGAATTCTTCAGCGGAATGGTGTCGCCGTTCTTCAGCTGCCCCGACGGGTGCAGCGGCGCCGCCAGCTCCACATGCTGAGAACCCAACAAGCTGGTCTGGCCGATCTTGGCGGTGGCGTTCTTCGGAAGCTTGACGCTCTTGTCCAAACTCAGCGTCAGTGTGGCGATCCAGTTCTGCAGTTTGATCGCGCGCACCGAGCCGACAAAGACGTCAGCCACCAGCACTCGGCTGTTGTTGTTGAGCGCCAGGGTTTCCGGCATTTGCACGTAGACGGTGTAGGAGCCCGGTCCGGTGCCCGGGCCGCCGGGGATCGCCACATTCGCGATTCCGCGCCAGCCGCAAGAGCTCAGCATCACAGCCGCCAGAAGCAGGACGAGCCCTTGCCAGACCCGCCGGCGGGCGCAACCGCCGATGACGCCCACTGCGCTCGTCAGCCCGTTCATCGCGGCGCTCACTGGCGACCTGCCTCAGCAGGCAGCGGCGGACCGGCCGGACCGGGGGCCGACACCGGCGCCGGTGTCGGCGGGCCGGGTCCCGGGGCCCCCGCGGGTCCCGGCGGCGGCGGCGGAATC
>NZ_CAXUCH010000186.1:0-8711 GCF_964249325.1 uncultured Mycobacterium sp.
GTATGCCGGCGTCGATAGCGGACCCTTGTGCGTCAGTAGGTACTTGGCGGCGGTGATCGCCTGCCGTGCCGGGGTGGCGAGCAGCCGGTTGTATCCGAGATTTCGGTTCAGCCGAAACTGCAGCGCAAAGCAATGGTGCTCGCGCATGCGCCGGCCGACGTTGGGGCTGTCGACGATGGTGTCGATGCCCAGGCTTCGCAACAGCGAGCGCTCGCCGATGCCGGACAGTTGCAATAGCTTCGGCGTGGCCAGACTGCCCAGCGAGAGAACGGTTTCCCGCCGCGCGGTGTAGGTGACATGCCTGCTCTTGGTGGTTGTGGCTTGGACCCCGAACGCCTTATCGCCTTCGAACAGGACACGATTCACGGTCGTGTCCACAGCGAACGTAAGGTTCGGGCGGCGGCGGGCGGGCCGAAGAAACGCCCACGATGCGCTCACCCGTCGGCCGTTCTTGATGGTCGCAGCCGCCGGGCCGATCCGCTCGCTGTCGTCGCCGTTGGCATCCTCGGTGATCGACCAACCCAATTTGGCGCCCGACTCGATCACCTCGGCACAGGGTTCCATGAGGTCGGTGCCGATCGAGATGTCCAGTGGCCCACCGGCGCCGCGCATGTCGTTGGCGCCGAGTTGGTGGTTCTCGATGCGCCGAAAGATCGGCAGGATCGTGTCCCAGCCCCATGCCGGATTGCCCCGCTGCACCAGTGCGTCGTAATCGGCTGAGCTGCCGCGGTTGTAGACCATTCCGTTGATGGAACTGGACCCACCCAGTGTTCGACCCCGGGCCCACTGCTCCACTCTGGCCGACGGCCCGATCGGCCGAACTGGATATTGCCATGCCAGTTTGGGGTTCGTCAGGATCTTGCCGAATCCCTTGGGCACGCGGATCAGCGGGTTAGTGTCTTTCGGCCCGGCCTCGATGAGCAGGACTCGGTTGCGGGGATCCTCTGATAGCCGGTTGGCCAGCACGCAGCCGGCCGAGCCGGCGCCGACGATGATGTAGTCGAAGTCGCTCATTTCGCCGGGCTGGCGATGGTCTTGATGCGCAGGTAGTCGCGGAAGCCAGCGACACCGTGCTCGACGCCGACACCGCTGATGCCCCATCCGCTAAACGGGGCGTCCGGGCTGAGATAGAACGAGTTGTTGATGTTGACCGTGCCGGCCTTGAGCCGATTCGCGACGCGCCACGCGCGTTCCTCGTCGCGCGACTGCACGTAGGCCGAGAGGCCGTAACGGGAGTTGTTGGCTACCCGTACGGCTTCGTCATCGTTGCCTTCGTAGCGGATGACCGACAGGACCGGCCCGAACACCTCGGTTTGGGCGATCTCGGCGTTCTCGTCGACGTCGGCCACCACTGTCGGCTGGTACCAGAATCCCTTGCCTCCGCGGTCACCGCGCTTGCCGCCGCACAGCACTCGAGCGCCGGCCGCCTTGGCGCGTTCCACCAATCCTTCGATACGGTCAACCTGCTCGGCGCGGATGATCGGGCCCACCATGGTGGTCGGCTCGGTCGGATCACCCCACGGCAGGTTGCTGACGATGCCGACAAGTCGCTGCAGAACCTCGTCGTAGATGTCGGCGTGCACGATCATCCGGGTGGCCAGCGCACAGCCTTGCCCGCTGCTGGACATGCACATGCCAACCCCGAGAGCACACGCCATGTCGAGGTCGGCGTCGGGCAGCAAAACGTTGGCCGACTTGCCGCCGAGCTCCAGTACGACGTGGCGGATGCCGTTGGCGGCGCGCTCCATGATGCGCTGGCCGACCGGCGGTGACCCGGTGAAGTGGTACATGTCTACCCGCGGATCGCCGGTGAGCGCGTCGCCGGCGATCGCCTTGTCCTGCGAACTGATCATGTTCACCACACCGGGCGATACGTCGGTGGCCTCGCTGATGACCTGCGCCATCTTCGCCGCGGTCAGCGGGGTGTCCGGAGCGCTCTTGAGGACCACGGTGTTGCCGGTGGCCATGGAGTGCGTGACCTTCCAGATCGCCGTCATGAACGGGGCGTTCCATGGGGTGATCGCGCCGACAACACCGTATGGCTCATAGCGGATGCGCCGGTCGCTGTTCATCCCGAGGATTTCGTGGGGACCGATGTCTTCTTCCCACGGGAAAGAGGTAGTCAGCTCATTCCAGAAGTCAATCCCGTCGATCATCACGTCGACGTGGGTCGCGATCACCGAGGCGGGCACGCCCGCCTCCGCGGTGACCAGGTTGCGAAAAGCCTCGGCCTCGCTGCGCAGCGCCGCCTGAAGCTGCTCGAGGCAATGGCGACGAAACTTGTGGTCGGTGCCCCACGACGTCTCGTCGGCGGCCCGGCGGGCGGCCGTCACCGCGTCGGAGACGTCCTCGGGGCCGGCGTCGGCGGCGGTGGCGACGACGGACTCGTCGGCCGGGTTGATGACGTCGTACCGTCGGCCCGCCTTGGCCTCGCGGAACTCGCCGTCGATGAACAGCCGGCCTTCGTAGGAGGTCTCGGTCATTGGTGGGCCTTTCCTGTATTTCGTCGGCGCAGGGGCTGATTGGCACCCCCGGACTCTATCCTTTACACTGTAACGTGATGTCGGACACAGCACAACAGCCGGGTGCCACGGTGAGCCAGATGCTGGCTCATGTCCATCGCTCGGATCCGAGCTCACCGATGTATGCGCCCGCGTCCCCGACCGGCGTGCTGCTGTGTCACGGGTGCCACGGCCTGGACCGATGCCGCATGGGGCTGCAGCGGGAAATGCTGGGCCCTGATGGGGTGGTTGTCAGTGAGCTCGTGTGTCCGCGAGATAGCGAAGGCGGGCCGAACGTCGCGCACGGCGGATGGACGGCCGGCATGCTCGACGAGCTGGTCGGGCACGCCATGATGCTGCGCGGCGAATTCGCCGTCACCGGCACCTTGGAGGTTGTCTTCCACAAGCCGATGCCGATTGAGTTGCCGCTGATCGGCACCGCGCAGGTCGACAAGCGGGAGGGCCGCAAGGCGTTCGTGTCAGCGCGTATCGAATTAGCAAGCAGCGGCGCGCTTCTCGCATCGGCCAAGGCGATCATGGTCAAGCGCCCAGCTGATCACTTCGAACGCCACGAGCAGTGGCTGCACACACAGGTGAGCGATGAGCTTGAGTAAGTCGCAGTGCTGTGCGGGTCGGGCTAAGTAAGGAGAACCAATGGGGTTGCTCGACGGACGGGTCGCGTTCGTCACCGGCGCGGCGCGCGGCCAGGGCCGCAGCCACGCGGTGCGCCTGGCCAGGGAAGGCGCGTCAGTCATCGCAATCGACATCGCCGATGCGGTCTCGTCACATAACACCTACGCGCCCGCGACCGAGGCGGACCTCAAGGAGACCGCCGGGCTGCTCGAGCAAGAGGGCCGACCGTTCGTCGTGGAGATCGCCGACGTCCGCAACCTCACCACGCTCGAGCAGCTGCTGGGTGCTGCGGTGGACCGCCTCGGTGGTCGCCTGGATGTCGTGGTCGCCAACGCAGGCATCTGCAACTGGGGCCGGTTCTGGGAGATGCGCGAGGAGCAGTGGCTGACGCTAGTCGATGTCAACCTCTCCGGTGTGTGGCGCACCATGAAAGCCTCGGTGCCGCACATGATTTCAGCGGGAAACGGCGGGTCCATCATCACCGTCAGCTCGGTCGCGGGCATCAAGTCGCTGCCGGGCCAGGCGCACTACAGCGCGGCCAAGCACGGCGTCGTCGGCTTGACCAACAGCGCGGCCATCGAGCTGGGCGAGTACGGCATCAGGGTCAATTCGATCCACCCCTGGGGGGTGGGCACCCCGATGGGCGAAGACCCTTATACCGCAACGATGCTCACCGAGCACCCCAACTACGTCATGTCATTCGGCAACGTGCTGCCGTCGCTGGCGATGGCCGATCCGAACGACATCTCCGATGCTGTGGTGTGGCTGGCCTCGGACCTGTCGCGCACCGTCACCGGCACCCAGCTCACCCTCGACACGGGAGCCACGAAGGTCTAAGGGCGCACTTCGGAATGCGCGGTGTAGTCAGCGAAAGGGTTGTGCATGTCGATTAGCGACGGCGAATTGGTGGAGCGCTTTGCCGGCCAACCGATCACGCACGACAACGCCGAGCACTATCGGGGCCGTCTGCGTCGGCAGTTGTTGATGAACCGCTGTCAGGCGTGTGGTCGCTGGCACGCCCCGCCCAAGCCGGTGTGCCCGCAGTGTTGGTCGTTCGACGTCACGGCGACGGCGGTGCGGGGGGAAGGAACGATATTCATGGCGATCTTTCTGCACCAGGGACCGCCGGCGCCCGGCGTAGATTACACGGTGCCCTACCCGGTGGTGACCGTCGAGCTCGACGAGCAAACCGGTCTGCGGTTCACCTCCACGGTGGTCGGCGCCCACAAGCGGGACATCGCCATCGGCAAACGGGTACGCCTGGGGTGGATCGAGCGTGCGGGGGCGCCGTTGCCGGTCTTCGAACTGACCGAGTCAGCCGGCGAGTGATCTGATGCGCAACACGATGAAGAACCGCGTGGCCATCTGCGCTGCGGCGACGACCGGCTTCGTCGCGAAGAACTCTGCTCGCAGCCAGACATCGCTGGCCGCGCAGGCCGCCATCGACGTCATCCGGGCCGCGGGTCTGTCCAAAAACGACATCGACGGGTTGTGCGGGAGCTGGCCGTCGGCGCATGAATTGCAGTCCGCGCTGGGGCTTCCCCGCCTGACCTGGTCGGGAAACCCGATGATCCCGTTGGTGGACCACATCGCGACAGCCGCGGCCGCGGTGCATGCAGGTTTGTGCGAGACGGTGCTCGTCTACCACGCGGCATACCGCGCGGCGTGGAACACCGGTTCTGCGCTCAAGGACCCATTTCGCCGCATCGCCACACCGGGGCTCAACGACCCACAGCCGGGCCCGGAAACCATGGCCGGCGCCGTCGGGTACGCCGGCTGGGCGTCGCGCTACCTCCACGAATATGGGGCCAAACGCGAAGATTTCGGCGTCGTCGCGCTCAACGGGCGAGCCAACGCTGCCCGCAACCCCAAGGCCGCTATGCGCGCACCGCTCACCATGGACGATTACCTCAACGCACGGATGATCCGCGAACCGCTGTGTCTTTACGACATGGATGTGGCCGTGGATGGAGCCGACGCGTTCATCCTCACCACCGCCGAACGTGCCCGTGATCTGGCACTGCCGCCGGTGCTCATCCATGCCGCGGTGCTGGGTCAGGTGGCGCCCAACGAGGAGGATCAGACCGTCAGCTTGCGCGCCCACGGCCAGCAAGTCGTGGTCGACACGCTAAAAGCCAAGAGCGACTTCTGGATCGACGACATCGACGTCTACTTTCCCTACGACGGGTTCACGCCCATTACGCTGAACTGGATTGAGAACGCGGGCTGGTGCAAGCCCGGCGAAGCGGGTGAGTTTCTGCGCGACCATTGGGACTCCGCTACGGGCCGGGTGCTCATCGACGGCAGGATCCCGGTCAACCCCCATGGCGGTTCGCTGTCGGAGGGCGCCACGCAGGCATCCGGTCATATCCGCGAGGCAGTGCACCAGTTGCAGGGATTGGCGGGGCAGCGTCAGGTGCCGAATGCGCAGCGCGCGCTGATCACTGCGGGGGGATTCTTCTTCAACGCCCAGGGGCTCACCTTGTTGGCCGGGTAAGGCGCCGCGGCGACGATTCGACGACACCACGCCGCAACGCTCGCAGCGCTTCTGTCCGCAGCACCCAAACCGGCCCCCCTTCGATTCGGGTTGCTCCATGGACGCAAACGCGGTTCTCGGTGAAAGCGGTGAGGATCCCTGTACACCGTCAAGCGGCGTTCCTAGTGTGAGGCGGAAGGCTGTCGCCGATACGAGGATCAAGATGCCGCACACCGTTGAGCGTTCACTTGCCGCCCGACATGCCGAAACCGCCAACCGGCTGCTTCCAAAAGTCAATGTGGTCATTGGTGCCGAGGAACGGCCGTCCGGTTCCGGTGGGGTCTTCGAGCATGTCAACCCGAGCATCGGCCGCGTGCAAGCGCAGATTTCGCTGGCCGGCCCGCAGGACGTCGACGACGCGGTGGCGGCTGCGCGCCGCGCGCTGACGCCGTGGCGGGCGATGAAGTCGTCAGCGCGCCGTGATGTGTTGCTCACCTTCGCGCAATTGGTCCGCGACTACGCGGACTGGGTGGATTTGCAGGTGGTGGAAAACGGCATGCCGTCGTTGTATGCGGCGCAGTTCGCCGGGCTTGCCTACGACTGGTGTTCGTATTACGCGGCGTGGGCCGACAAGCTGGTCGGCGAGGTTGCCGCGCACAACGACTCCGACGGCTTCATCTACACACTGCCGGAGCCCTACGGTGTGGTCGCGATCATCATCACCTGGAACGCGCCGCTGCTGTCGCTGGCGATGAAACTGCCGCCGGCGCTGGCCGCCGGCAACACGGTTGTTCTCAAACCGGCGGAGCTCACGCCGTTCACCGCGATGGTGTGGCGCGACTTGGCGCGGCGGGCCGGTATCCCCGACGGGGTGATCAACATCGTCCCAGGCGGGCCCGAGGCGGGTGAGGCGTTGGTCAAACACCCTGGCGTGGACAAGATTTCGTTCACCGGTGGCCCGCCCACCGCGCGTGCCATCATGCGGGGGGCGGCAGATCAGCTGACCCCGGTGCTCTTCGAGCTCGGCGGCAAGGGCGCCAATCTGGTCTTCGACGACGCGGACCTGACCGAGGCGGTCCCGTTTTCGTGCAGCTTCGCGCTGGCCAACAGCGGCCAGGGCTGCGCACTTCCCACCCGGCTGCTGGTGCAGCGCTCGGTCTACGACACTGTGCTCGATCAGCTTGCCGCGATCGCCGGCTCACTCAAGGTCGGCGACCCGCTGGAACCCGACACCTACATCGGCCCGCTGATCCACGCCGATGCGCTCAAACGGGTAGTGAGCGTCGTCGATTCGGCAATCGGGCAACGCTCGGGCCGGCTGCTTGTGGGCGGGCAGCGAGCCGGTGGCGAGCTCAGCGACGGCTACTTCATGAACCCCACCATCTTCGCCGACGTCGATGCGGGGAGCGATCTGGCCCAGCGGGAGATCTTCGGCCCGGTATTGGCGGTGACCCCGTTCGACACCGAGGACGAGGCCGTGGCGCTGGCCAATGCCACCCCGTACGGGCTGACCAACTACATCCAGTCCAAAGACAGCCGCCGGATCGAGCGGCTGATCCCGCAGTTGAACTGCGGCACCGTCGGGGTGAACACCGGGGTGTGCAATCACCATCTGGCCCCGTTCGGCGGCAACGGGATCAGCGGGTTCGGTCGCGAGGGCGGCAAGGCCGGCCTCGATGAGTTCATCCGCGTCAAAACCGTGCTGCAGCGCTGAGCAAAGGACCTTCGTGATGAGAAATCGCTACGACGTTGACACTGACCCGCTGATCACCGAAACCGCGATCGAAAATCCGCAAACCGACATCTACGAAAAGCTTTTGCACACCTGCCCGGTGTTCGACCGTGGGGACAACTCACCGCTGCTCATCTCCCGACGCGACGACATCGTGTTCTTAAACCAGCATCCGGCGGTTTTGGGCAACGGCGACGCCGGTCCACTCATGGGGGCGACCCAGCGACTGATCCCGCTGGACATCGACGGCGAGGAGCACACTAGATTCCGCCGGCTGCTCGATCCGCTGTTCGCGCCCAAAGCCAAAACGTCGCAGATCGCCAATCTCGAGCCGGTCGTGCGCCGGCTGGCGAACTCGCTGATCGACGAATTCGTCGACGCCGGAGAAGTCGAGCTGTTCAGCGCGTTCTGCGTGCCGCTGCCCACGATCATCTTCGTCGACCTGCTGGGTCTGCCGCAGCGGGACCGCCCGTTTTTTCTGCAATTCAAAGACGACATCGTGCACGCCAACGCCGGCTCGCCCGAGGCGAACGCGCAGCTGAGAATGGACGCGGCGATGCGCATGTTCGGCTATTTGACCGAGCAGCTGCAGCTGCGCGAAAACGATCCCGACTCCTATCCCGGACTGCTGACCGGGCTGCTACACGCCGAGGTCGACGGCCAGCGGCTGCAACGCCAGGAACTGCTCAATATCTTTCTGCTGCTGGTGATCGCCGGCCTTGACACCGTGACCGGCGCGCTGTCGTGCATGTTTTGCCGCCTCGCCCGATTCCCGGACGAACAGCGCCAACTGCGCGACGACCCCTCGCTGATCGTGGCCGCGGTAGAAGAGCTGCTGCGCTGGGAAAGCCCGGTGCAGTGGGGGCATCGGCTGGCCACCGAAGACCTCACACTGCCCTCGGGATACCAGCTGCAGGCCGGCGATCACCTCCAGTTGCTTTGGGCCGCAGGCAATATCGACGAGACCGCGTGTCCTGCAGCGATGCAGGTGAAACTGGACCGCGCTGGTAACCGGCACATCGCGTTCGCCAGCGGCGCGCATCGCTGCCTGGGATCGCATCTGGCCAGAATGGAGTTGCGGTGCGCGCTCGATGAATTCCACCGGCGCATCGGCGAATACCGCATCAAGCCGGGCGAGATGCCGCGCTACCCCGGCGGCACAGTGCGCACCGTCGCCCACCTGCCACTCGTGTTCGAGCCGGCCTAAGGAATCACCCGGGTGGACTTCGCGATAGACGACGACGTATCGGTTGCCCTGGCCGCGGTCGCCGACTTTTTCAAACGCCGCGACGACGCGTCTGTAATCGCTGCCGCAGCGGCCACGGGCGCGGCCGCCGCCCGGGCTCGGTGGCCGGCGCTGTGCGAACTG
>NZ_CAXUCH010000187.1:0-8699 GCF_964249325.1 uncultured Mycobacterium sp.
CGGTCCGGCCAGCGCCATCACGGAGCTGGTGCGAGCGGCGCGCAACGGCAACCAGCAAGCCAAAGAGCTACTGGCCGAGCGTGCGCGGGGGCGCGGGGAAGCGGTGGCGTTGCTGCGCGCTCTGCTCAACCCCGACGACTTGGTGGTCGGGGGCCAGGCGTTCACCGAGTACCCCGAAGGCATGGAACACGTCGAGGCGGCGTTCGCTGCCCGCTCGGTGCTGCCGGCGCGCGATATCCGGGTCACCGCGTTCAGCAACCGCGTCCAGGAGGCCGGGGCCGGGATCGTGTCGCTGGGCGGGCTCTACGCCGATCCTCTGGGCGCGATGCGTCGCGCCCAGAGCTCACCGGCCGGCGGCACATACGGGTCGCCCCTGCGGGTGGCCGGTGCTGCTGCTCGCGACACGTCGGCGTGACCGGCGGCGTCGGGGCGGCGCGGGCACTACTGCAAAGATGGCTGTGTGCGGAACAGCGAACTGCCCCGGCTCGACGTTTCCCGAATAAACGATCCGCGCCGAGTGGCGGTGCTGTCAGTGCACACGTCGCCGCTGGCCCAGCCGGGCACCGGCGATGCCGGCGGGATGAACGTCTACGTGCTGCAAACCGCGCTGCATCTGGCCCGTCGCGGCGTCGAGGTGGAGATCTTCACCAGGGCCACCACGTCGAGCGATCCATCGGCCGTGCGGGTAGCGCCCGGTGTGCTGGTGCGCAACGTGGTGGCTGGACCGTTCGAAGGCCTCGACAAATACGAGCTGCCCACCCAGCTGTGCGCTTTCGCCGCCGGGGTGTTGCGCGCTGAGGCTGCCCACGAGCCGGGCTACTACGACATCGTGCACTCGCACTACTGGCTTTCCGGTCAAGTCGGCTGGCTGGCCCGCGACCGGTGGGCGGTGCCGTTGGTGCACACCGCGCACACATTGGCCGCGGTGAAGAACGCGGCGCTGGCCGACGGCGATACCCCCGAGCCGCCGCTGCGCACGGTCGGTGAGCAACAGGTGGTCGACGAGGCCGACCGACTGATCGTCAACACCGATGCCGAAGCCGGGCAACTGGTTTCGCTGCACGACGCCGACCCGACGCGAATCGACGTGGCCCATCCCGGGGTGGACCTCGATGTGTTCCGCCCCGGTGATCGCCGCGCGGCCCGGGCCGCGCTGGGACTTCCGTTCGACCAGCACGTGGTGGGCTTCGTCGGCCGTATCCAGCCGCTGAAGGGGCCCGACATTTTGTTGCGCGCCGCCGCCAAACTGCCGGGGGTGCGCGTCGTGGTGGCCGGCGGACCGTCGGGCAGCGGTCTGGCCGCCCCGGACGGGCTGGTTCGCCTGGCCGAGGAACTGGGTATCACCGACCGGGTGACGTTCCTGCCGCCTCAGGACCGCGAGGATCTGGTCCGGTTGTTTCAGGCCGCCGACCTCGTTGCGGTGCCGAGTTATTCGGAGTCGTTCGGGTTGGTTGCCGTGGAGGCGCAAGCCTGCGGGACGCCGGTGGTGGCGGCTGCGGTGGGCGGGTTGCCGGTGGCGGTGCGCGAAGGAATCAGCGGCACGTTGGTAGCGGGCCACGACGTCGACCGGTGGGCCGACGCCATCGACGAGCTGCTGCGGCTCGCTACGGGCCCGCGGGCCTGGGCGATGAGCCGCTCGGCGGTCAAGCATGCGGCATCGTTTTCCTGGGACAACACGGTCGACGCGCTGCTGGACAGCTATCGGCGCGCGATCAGCGAATTCCGGGGAGCGCGGCGGCGACCGCTGCGAGGTCTGGCATCGGCGCGACGGCCCCGACACTGGGCGGCGCCGAGGGGCGTGGGCGCGTGAGCCCCGCCGACGGCGATGGCACATCGGAAGCCGCGCCCATCAGCCACGTGCAGCAGGTCATCGAGGATGCGCTCAACACCAGCCAGCTGACCTTCACCCGGCACGAAGGCGCGCACGGCGGGCTGCCCGGACTGATCGTGGAGTTGCCCGGCGAGCGCAAGCTCAAGACCAACACCATGTTGAGCATCGGCGAGCATTCTGTGCGCATCGAGGCGTTCGTGTGCCGCAAGCCCGACGAGAACCATGCGGGCGTCTACCGCTTCCTGCTTCAACGCAACCGCCGCCTCTACGGAGTGGCCTACACGCTCGACAATGTCGGCGACATCTACCTGGTGGGCCGGATGTCGTTGGCTTCGGTCGACGGAGACGAGATCGACCGGGTGCTGGGCCAGGTCCTCGAAGCGGTCGATTCGGACTTTAATACGTTGTTGGAGTTAGGTTTTCGCTCGTCGATCCAAAGAGAATGGGAGTGGCGGGTGTCGCGCGGCGAATCGCTGAAGAACCTTCAGGCGTTTGCTCACTTGATCGACGACGAAGACCGTCAGGACGGCGGTCGCACCCGGTAATCTCCTGTCGCGGCAGCGCGCAGGAATGCATCGGCGAAGATTGTGCACGCCTGGTCGAGCTCGGGCAGGTCTAGCTCGGGAACGTTGGTGAAGGCGGGACTCAGCATGGAGTGCATTGCGACCGGCGCGATCATTTGGTGAATGAGCAACGGCAGCGGCAGGTTCCGGATGCGACCGGCGGCGACCTCGGCCGCTAGCCATCGACCGAGACTGGCGAGCATCCGCGGGACGGTGTGATGATCCAGGGCCTGCACTGCGGGGCTGGCGGGGCGGGCCAGCGCCTCGGCGAGCATCGCCGGTGCTACCCGTGGTTCGCGGCTGAACGCGTCAGCCAGCAATCGGTAGATCCGGTGCACGGTTTCGGTGAATTCGGCGTCGCCGTCCGAAGTTGCTTCGTCTAGCACCAGGATCGGGCCGTAGCGGTCGAAAACCGCACGCAGCAATTCGTCGCGCCCGCCGAAGACCGCATAGAGGCTGTGCACCGAGCACTGCGCTTGTGCCGCAACCGCTTCCAGCGTCACCGCCGCCAGGCCACGCTCACTGATCAGCGATGCTGCTGCCGCTGCTGCACGTTCCCGCACCGGTGGGCGCCCGCCTGGTTCGACACCCGCGGCGCGTACGGTTGCGTCCAACGGTTGTCGGGAACCGTTGAGTCGCCGCACCAGGGTGCTGCGCGAGACGCCGGCTTCACGAGCGATCGCGATCAGTGGCACATCGGCCACATCTTTGCCGAGGTTCTCGGCGGCGCGCAACGCGGCCTGCACTACGTCGGCGGGGACCGCATTCGTTGACATCGCTAGCGCCAATCCTTTTCGGTCAGAGCTTTGCGGTTCGCTGCGGCTGCGCGTCGGGCGCTCGGCGCGCGAAGGCCGGAGCATGTTCGCGCCTGACACCGACGCCCATCACGTATGCCGGGACGGCGGAGAGCTGGGGAAAGCGGGCCAGGACACCGAGCAGCTTTTTCGGCGCCGGCGTCTTGCCGGTCATGGCGCGGCCCATCACTACGTGCAGCAGGCGTTGCAGCGCCTGGGTGACCACCGTCGCCGGCAGACGGCGGCGTTGTACGGCCGCCAAATCCTTATCGGTAACGCGGTGCTCGCGAAGCGGTGCAGCGAGCAGGGTGGCCGCGGCTACCGCGTCCTGGACGGCGAGGTTGATGCCGACGCCCCCCAGCGGCGACATGGCGTGAGCGGCATCGCCGATGCACAGCAGCCCCGCGGTGTGCCAGTGGTGCAGCCGGTTCAGCCGGACTTCTAAGAGCGGCGCAGCGCCTCGACTCCGCGGGCCCGCAGACGTGCGTCGGCGCCTTTGGGGATGAAGTAAGCGATTTGCAGGTAATCCTCGCGCGGGATGATCCCGATGAGCGCGCCATCTTTGAACCGCGGCAACAACAGCCCCGCCACCATCCCGGCAGGCCCCCCGCCGACGATCACGCACGTTGTCTGCTCGTTCTCGGACGCTCCTCACAGATACCCGGCGGCGACGCGGACCGAGCTGAACGGCTCGTGAGAGACTTGCCGGCATGGCTAACGCTGGCACGCTGGTGCTGCTGCGGCACGGCGAAAGCGACTGGAACGCGCGCAACTTGTTCACCGGCTGGGTCGACGTCGACCTGACCGACAAAGGCCGCGCCGAAGCGATGCGCAGCGGCGAGCTGCTGGTCGAGCACAACCTGCTGCCCGACGTGGTGTACACCTCGCTGCTGCGCCGCGCGATCACCACCGCGAATCTGGCGCTCGACGTCGCTGACCGGCACTGGATTCCGGTGCATCGCAGTTGGCGGCTCAACGAACGCCACTACGGCGCGCTGCAGGGACTGGACAAGTCCGATATCAAGTCGCGCTACGGCGAGGAGCAGTTCATGGCCTGGCGGCGCAGCTATGACACCCCGCCGCCGCCCATCGAGAAGGGCAGCCGGTTCAGCCAGGACACCGATCCCCGTTACGCCGACATCGGCGGTGGCCCGCTGACTGAGTGCCTGGCCGACGTGGTGGCACGGTTCTTGCCGTACTTCACCGACGTCATCGTGCCCGACCTGCGGTTCGGTAAGACGGTGTTGATCGCCGCGCACGGCAATTCGCTACGGGCCCTGGTCAAGTATTTGGACGGTATGCCCGACGAGGAGGTCGTGGGCCTGAATATCCCGACCGGCATTCCGCTGCGTTACAACCTCGACGCGGACCTCAAACCGGTAACGGCAGGCGGCAGCTACCTCGACCCGGAGGCGGCCGCCGCCGGTGCGGCCGCGGTTGCCAGCCAAGGCGCCAGGTAACGACGGCGTTTTGGGAGCTGTCCGGCAAACACCGCGTGAACAATGGCGGAATACATGCGACATTGGATGTGACTTGTCCGATTTTGACCGCGCGCCGCTAGGGTCGCGTTCACCCGATTTGTAGGATTTTTATGTGACTGTGTTCTCGGCGCTATTGCTCGCCGGGGTGTTGTCTTCGCTGGCTTTGGGCGTCGGTATAACGGCGGGGTCCCGGCTGGCAGCACGAGTCGTCGAGCGCCGACGGCGGGTGGCCGCCGAATGGGCCGGGATCACCGTCTCGCAGATGCTGGAGCGCATCGTCGCGCTGTCTCCGGTGGGAACCGCGGTTGTGGACACGCACCGTGACGTGGTCTACCTCAATGACCAGGCCAGCGAACTCGGTTTGGTGCACGACCGCCAGCTCGACGACGAGGCTTGGCAGGCGGCGCAGCGGGTGCTGGGAAGCGGCGACGATACCGAGTTCGACATCTCACCCAACAAGCGGACGGCGCCCGGGCGCTCCGGGCTAGCCGTGCACGGGCAGGCCCGATTGCTCAGCGAGGAAGATCGCCGGTTTGCCGTGGTCTTCGTCTATGACCAGTCGGAGTATGCCCGGATGGAGGCGACCCGGCGCGACTTCGTGGCCAACGTCAGCCACGAACTCAAGACACCGGTTGGCGCCATGGCCGTGCTCGCCGAGGCGCTGTTGGCATCCGCAGACGACCCGGAGACCGTGCGCCGCTTCGGCGAGAAGGTGCTTGTCGAGGCCAACCGGCTAGGCGACATGGTCGGTGAGTTGATCGAGCTGTCGCGACTGCAGGGCGCCGAGCGGTTGCCCGATCTTTCCGATGTCGATGTCGATACCGTTGTGGCCGAAGCGATTTCACGTCACAAAGTCGCCGCGGACAACGCTGATATCGAGGTGCGAACCGACGAACCTAGCGGGTTGCGGGTGCTGGGCAATCAAAGCTTGCTGGTCACGGCACTGGCCAATCTGGTGTCCAACGCGATCGCGTATTCGCCGCGGGGATCGCTGGTGTCGATCAGCCGTCGTCGCCGCGGCGACAACGTCGAGATCGCCGTCACCGACCGCGGTATCGGGATCGCGCGCAAGGACCAGGAGCGGGTCTTCGAGCGGTTCTTCCGGGGCGACAAGGCGCGCTCACGCGCCACCGGCGGCACCGGGCTGGGATTGGCCATCGTCAAGCATGTCGCGGCCAACCACAACGGCAGCATCGGGCTGTGGAGTCAGCCGGGAACGGGGTCGACGTTCACGTTGTCGATCCCGGCCTACCACGACGACGATGACCAACCAAATCAACCATTGGGGCGCGACAAGCGACCCGCGCGGTCCCACCGAGAGGAAGAACTACGCCGATGACCCGCGCTGCCAAGCTAAGCGAAGCGATGAGGAGGAGTGGCGCCGATGACTAGCGTGCTGATCGTTGAGGACGAGGAGTCGCTGGCCGATCCTCTGGCATTTTTACTGCGCAGGGAAGGTTTTGAGGCCACGGTGGTCACCGATGGGCCGTCGGCGCTGGCCGAGTTCGACCGGGCCGGCGCTGACATCGTCCTGCTCGACTTGATGCTGCCGGGCATGTCGGGCACCGACGTGTGCAAACAGCTGCGCGCGCGTTCGAGCGTGCCGGTGATCATGGTCACCGCCCGCGACAGCGAGATCGACAAGGTAGTCGGCCTCGAGCTGGGCGCCGACGACTATGTGACCAAGCCGTATTCGGCCCGCGAGTTGATCGCTCGGATCCGCGCCGTGCTGCGTCGGGGTGGGGACGACGACTCCGAAGTCATCGACGGCGTGCTGGAGTCAGGGCCAGTGCGGATGGACGTCGAGCGGCACATCGTCTCGGTGAACGGCAAGCAGATCACCTTGCCGCTCAAGGAGTTCGATCTGCTGGAATACCTGATGCGCAACAGCGGCCGGGTGCTCACCCGCGGTCAGTTGATCGATCGGGTATGGGGGGCGGACTACGTCGGCGACACGAAGACACTCGATGTCCACGTCAAGCGACTGCGCTCCAAGATCGAAGCAGACCCCGCGAATCCCGTGCACCTGGTGACGGTGCGCGGGCTGGGCTACAAGCTCGAGGGGTAGCAGCGGGCGATGATGCGGGCCGCGCTGCGGTCGCGTTGACCGCCGCATCGTCACTGCGATGTTCCAACCCACGCGGCGACGCCACTCCTCGTATGCCACCTGTCGTTTCTCCGGATCGGCTGGTGCTCTTCCGCCGCTTGCGCTGGCTCGGCTGCGCTGGTACGCGATCTCCTCAGCCAAGGGCCCGAATCCCACCTTTGCGCGCCGATCGTCGACCCCCTCGTCGTCACAGACGGGAAGCGGCGATAGCTGCCCGCTGTGGTCGCTGAGCATCGCCAGCTGCTTGGGATCGGCCTCGCCCGCCACGACCGCCGCGTGCAGCAACTGCCGGCAGCGGCGGTGGAATTCGCGACAGCTGATTGCATGTTGCGCGATCCGGAAGGCCGCCTCGGCGCCTCTCAATGCCGACGCGTGCAGCGGTCGGCCAGCCATGTTGGAGCAGCTGCTCGAGCCGTGCGGCGTTGCGGTTATGCACGGCCTCCATCTCGGGGTGGTAGCCATCGTGCAACACCCGCTGGATGCCAGCCGCGCTCGTACCCGGTCATCTTCGGAAACCATCTGTAAGACGCGGCTTTGAGGCCGCTGTCGATCAATTCACCGCCCCCGGGCGGTCAGCAGTTCGGCTGCGACGGCCTGCGCCAACGCCATGATCGAGACTTGGGGGTTGACCTCCGGGCAGCTGGGCAGAATCGAGGCGTCGGCGACCCACACACCCTCGACGCCACGCAGTCGACCGAACTCGTCGACCGGGCAGCGCTGTTCGTCCGCGCCGGCGGCCGCCGTGCCCGTAGGGTGAAACGCCGCCAGGTGCAAGCGTTTCGGGTTGGTGTGACCCAGCGCATCGTGCAGCGCGGGCAGCGACGTCACTGTCCCTGCGCCGGGCAACCCGGTGAGCACCTCGACCGCGCCGGCGGCGAACAGCAGCCGGCCCATTGCCTCGATCGCGGTCATGAGCTTGGCCGCGTCGGCGGGAGTGATGTCATAGCGCAGCATGGTCTGGCCGTGCACGGAAAGTACCCGGCCGACACCGCGGTCGGCCACCATCGCCCCGAACGTCGCGACGTGCGACGCCCGGTCAAGCCAGCCCAGCAGCTCGGCGCCGTAGCCGGGAAACACCATCGATCCCATGCCCGGCGGTGTCGACGTCGCCTCGATCAGCACGCCCGCCGAAGAGTGCAGCTGGTCGCTGGCTGCGCTTTGCAGCACGCCGCGCCAGGCCACCACATCGTCCTCGAATCGCCCGGCCACCATCACCGCCGGGTGCAGGGCCAGGTTGCGGCCAAGCCGCGGATGTGAGCCAACGGTACTGCGGCGCAATACGTTTGGCGTTTCAGTGGCGCCGGCGGCCAGCACCACCGTGTCGGCGAGCACGTCGAACGCGGTGCCGTCGGGCCGTCGAGCCCGCACGCCGCCTGCACGTCCGCCGGCGTGCAGTACCCGCTCCACTCGAGCGTCGCACAGGATCTGCGCACCGGCCGCACACGCCTGGGGCAGCGCGTTGAGATGCACACCGAACTTGGCATTGCGCGGGCAACCGATCGCGCACTGACAGCAGGCGTCACAGCCGGGCGCGTTGCGCGGGATCGGTGCGGCGTGCCAGCCCAGCGCTGCCGCGCCGTCGAGCAGCAGGTGCCCGTTGCGTCCCATGATTTCCAGCCCCACCGGTGCCACCTGCAGTGTGCGCTCGACATCGTCGAGGTGGCCCGCCAACCGGTCAGGGTCGGCGAGCGACAACCCGAACTCGCCCCACCAGCGCCGCTGGACCGCCTCCGGTGGGCGGTAGCACGTCCCGGAGTTGACGACGGTGGTGCCGCCGACCGCCCGACCGATCGGCAGCACGACCGCCGGGCGCCCGAGCGCGATGGTGGCCCCGGCGCCGCGGTACAGCCCGGCGTAGCGGTCGATCGGGTGCATACTGCGAAACTCGTCGACAGTCCAGCGGCGGCCCTCCTCCAGCACGAC
>NZ_CAXUCH010000188.1:0-2180 GCF_964249325.1 uncultured Mycobacterium sp.
GTACCGATCCGGTAGCGACCTGGGTGGTGGACAGCGCATACCCGAAACTCGCGGACAACAAGATGACCGCCGCCGACGACGACTCGGCGGCCATGCCTTGCGGCGGCTTGATCTCCACCAGCCCCTTACCCATGGTTCGGATGATGCGCCAACCGCCGAAATAGGTGCCGGCCGCGATCGCCACGGCACAACACACGATCACCCACAGTGGCGGCAGGCTGCTGGACTTGCTGACCGCGCCATAGGAAATCAGCGCCATGAAGATCACGCCCATCGTCTTCTGCGCGTCGTTGGTGCCATGAGCGAGCGACACCAATGCGGCCGACCCAATCTGGCCGCGGCGGAAGCCCTGTTCAGTGCGGTTCTCCGGGACACCGCGGGTGAAGCGGTAGACCAACCAGGTGCCGACTGCCCCGACCAGAATGGCCAGCGCCGCCGCCACCATGGCCGGGATGATCACCTTGGACACCAGGCCGCTCCAGATCACCCCGTGGCCGCCCGCTGCAGCGATCATCGCGCCGACGATGCCCCCGATCAGTGCGTGTGAGGAGCTGGACGGAATGCCCAGCAGCCAGGTCAGCAGGTTCCAGACGATGCCGCCGACCAGGCCGGCGAATACCACTTCCAGCGTTACGAGATGGCCGTCGACCAGACCTTTGGCAATGGTTGCCGCGACGGCCGTCGACAGAAAGGCACCGACCAGATTCAGCACCGCAGACAGCGCCACCGCGGTCTTAGGCGCGAGCGCGCCGCTGGCGATGGAGGTAGCCATGGCGTTGCCGGTGTCGTGAAACCCATTGGTGAAGTCGAAGGCGAGTGCTGTGACCACGACGATGATCAACAGGAACAAGTCAAGACTCACAAGGCATCACGGCGCCAATTCTGAGGCGCGGGGCGCCGGTTTGTCGAACAAATGCGGAAAAGTGTCATCGGAAAGTCTCGACTTGTCGTCAGCTGTTCCCCTCCGGTTCACTGAGCGGATTGCGCCGGGTGTCGCGACGCAACGGATGATCGCCGGGCACCTGCACGAAGATCAACGTGATGCCGTCGGGGTCGGTCACGTGCATCTCGAGCAATCCCCATGGCTCGCGGCGCGCCTCGCGGGTGATAGGCACGCCTCTGCTGTGCAACTCCGCTTGGGTGGCCTGGATATCGCGCACCTGCAGCCACAGCGCGCCGGGGAAAGGACCCTGATAGCGTTCCGCCGTCGAATAGCCGGCCAGCTCGATCAGCGACTGGCCCGCGAAAAACACTGTGCCGGCGCCATATTCGCGGGCGATCGCGAGACCGATCTGGTCGCGGTAAAAACTTAGCGACCGCTCATAGTCCGTCGGCCGGAACAGCATTCGGCTGGCCAGGATCTCCATCTCTCGTGTCTATCACGTGGCGGCGCCCCGCAGTTCCCGGATTCCACAGGCTCGCCGTTTGCTCAGGAGGCGGGCTGGATGCGCTGGCGCTTCATCAGCGCGGTGACCCAGCGCGGCCCGACGGTGTCCAGCGCCCTGGCGGCGACGGCCATGCGCGGTGCGATCCGGACCGGGCGGACCCGCGCCGCGGTCACCATCCATTCGGCGGCCTCACGCGGCGTCAGCGCAGGCATTCCGTCGTAGGCTTTGGTCGGCGCGATCATCGGTGTGGCCACCAGCGGATAGTACAGCGTCGTCGAGTGCACTCCCTTTGTGCCCCATTCGGTTTCGATGACCCGGCTGACCGCCGACAGCGCAGCCTTCGACGCGTTGTACACCGCGAAGAGCGGTGACGCCTCGCTGAACACGCCCCAGGTCGCGACGTTGATGATGTGGCCGTCACCGCGTTCGAGCATGCCGGGCGCGATACCGCGGATCAACCGCAGCGGCGAATAGTAGTTGAGCACCATGGTTCGCTCGACGTCGTGCCAGCGTTCCAGCGACTCTGCCAGCGGCCGGCGGATGGACCGGCCGGCGTTGTTGACCAAGATGTCGACCCCGCCCAAACGCTGCTCGACGTCGGCAACCAGCGCGTCGATCGCGTCCATATCCGACAGGTCGCACGGAATCGCGATCGCGCTCCCGCCTTTTTGCGTGATCCGGTCGACCACCGCGTCGAGCAGATCCTTGCGCCGCGCGACGGCGACCACCGTGGCACCCTGGCGCCCGAATTGCTCGGCCGCGGCTTCTCCAATGCCCGACGAAGCCCCGGTG
>NZ_CAXUCH010000188.1:2190-8679 GCF_964249325.1 uncultured Mycobacterium sp.
GTCGAGGTCGACCGGCTTGGTCGCGCGCCGGGTCAGCAGCAACTGCTCGGCGATCGGCGGGCGCATCCCGGCCAGTGCTAATGCCTCGCGCATTCGGCGCATCGGACGTTTGCTCATGGACTCGCAGTCTAGGAGTCGCGCGATTTGCCCAGATGGTCACATATGTCGCAGGAACCTCTGCGCACGAAGAGCCCGCGCAAGCTGATGCGATGGACGCCCCAGGCTCAGAAGTACCGCGGGAACCGGCTCCAATCGGGAGCCCGCTTTTCCAGGAAGGCATCGCGGCCCTCGACGGCCTCGTCGGTCATGTACGCCAAACGTGTTGCCTCCCCGGCGAACAGCTGCTGTCCCACCAGCCCGTCGTCGAGCAGGTTGAACGCAAACTTCAACATCCGTTGCGCCTGAGGAGATTTCGCGTTGATCTCGGCCGCCCATTGCAGCGCCACCGTCTCCAGCTCGGCATGGTCGACGACGGCATTGACAGCGCCCATCGCGTGCATCTGCTGGGCAGTGTAGGTCCGTCCCAAGAAGAAGATTTCCCGGGCGAACTTCTGACCCACCTGGCGAGCCAAATACGCGCTGCCGTAACCGCCGTCGAAGCTGCCGACGTCGGCGTCGGTCTGTTTGAAGCGGGCGTGCTCGCGGCTGGCCAAGGTGAGGTCGCACACGACGTGCAGGCTGTGCCCGCCGCCGGCGGCCCACCCGTTGACCAGACAGATGACGACCTTGGGCATGAAGCGGATCAGCCGCTGCACCTCGAGGATGTGCAGCCGACCGGCGCGCGCGGTGTCGATAGTGTCCGCGGTCTCGCCGGACGCGTACTGGTAGCCGCTGCGGCCGCGGATGCGTTGATCACCGCCGGAGCAGAACGCCCAGCCGCCGTCTTTGGGCGACGGCCCGTTGCCCGTCAACAGCACCACGCCGACGTCGGGCGACATCCGGGCATGGTCAAGCGTCCGGTACAGCTCGTCGACGGTATGCGGGCGAAAGGCGTTACGGACCTCCGGGCGGTTGAACGCCACCCGGACGGTGGGGTCGGTGACGTGGCGGTGGTAGGTGATGTCGGTCAGGTCGGCGAATCCGTCTACCGCTCGCCAGACATCGGCAGCAAAAGGATTGTCGCTCAAGGCTTTCGGACTCCCTCCAGACGGAACACCGGGCGGGCCACCGTCGCCTCAGCGGCGGCGCGAACGTTTGCCACCCAAGCCGCGCCCGGGAATCCGCCGACGATGTACTCCTTGCCGTCCACGGTCATCGGGCTGACCGGCGTCGAGCGCAGTTTCCCGGACTTGCGCCCGGGCACCGTCAACACCACCGGCCCCTCGCCGCCGAATCGGAAGCCCAGCCGCGACATCCGGATGAATATCTTGTTCATCGGCTTGAGCCACCACGGCGGTCGGACAGCTGCGCCACTTCCCACAGGCAGCGACGTTACCTCTGAAAGCGCTCGACACCATCGGGCCGGGGCTCCGTTGTACCGACGGCGTCCAGTCGTGCCAGCGCGTCGGCGCTCAGGGTGACGGAGGCCGCGCCGAGGTTCTCCTCGAGGTGTGCCATCGACCGTGTGCCCGGAATCAGCAACGTGTTCGGCGCATGCGCCAACAACCACGCCAATCCCACCTGGGCGGCTGTGACTCCGAGCTCGCCGGCGATCTTGGCCACCACCGGGTTATCGGCGACCTTGGGGAAACCCGGGAAGGACGAGCCGAGCGGGAAGTACGGCACCCAGGCGATGTTCTCGGCGACGCACAACTCGAGCGTGGCCTCTTGCGAGCGGTCGAGCAGGCTGTAGGGGTTCTGCACGCACACGATCCCTGCGGGCAGCGCCCGCTGCACCACGTCGAACGGCACGGCACTGATGCCGATCCCGCCGATCTTGCCCTCGTCGCGCAGCGCGATCATCTCCGCGAGTTGGTCATCGAGGCCGACGATCTGGTCGCCGTCGGCCTGCAGGCCCGGCCCGAGATCGAGGCGTCGCAGATTGACCACCGGAACGCAGTCGAGGCCGAGCTGGCGCAGATCGTCTTCGACCGCGGCGCGTAGCTCGGCGGGCTTTTGCGCAGGGGCCAGGGGTACCGGTTGTTCGCCGGTGTATCGCGCACCGACCTTGCTGACGATGACGAGGTCGTCGGGGTAGGGAGCCAGCGCCTCGCGGATCCGTCGGTTTACTTCACCGGGGCCATAGAACGACGCGGTGTCGATGTGGTTGACCCCGAGTTCCACGGCGCGACGCAACACCGCGACCGCGTCCGCGACCGACACCGCCTCGAACAGTTGCATTGCGCCGTAGCCGACGCGGGCAACATTCGCCGCGCCGATGGTCCCGGTACCACCGGGCTGTGGTTTGTCCGTCATGGTGCTCCCTCATGCCACACTGAAGAAATGCGGAGGACCCTCCGCTTGCCACAGCCTAGCAGAAGCGGAGGAGCCTCCGTTTTGATCTCCGAACCAATTCGGTCCGATGCGCGCCGAAACCGGGAGAAGTTGCTCGAGGTGGCAACCGCGGCGTTCGCTACCGCGCAGGGGCGACCGGTGTCGCTCGAGTCGATCGCGCGCGACGCCGGCGTTGGGATCGGCACGCTCTACCGTCATTTCCCCAACCGGGAGGCCCTTGTCGAGGCGATCTATCGTGCCGAGCTCGCTGACGTGGCCGCGGCGGCCGAACAGCAACTCAAGCGGCATCCGCCCAAGATTGCCCTGCGACGCTGGATGGACCGTTACGCAAGCTTCGTGGCCGCCAAGCGCGGGATGGCCGAGTCGTTGCACGCGATCTTTGACTCCGGCGCCATGGCGCCCAGCCAGACTCGCGACAGCATCGTCGGTGCCGTCGATCTGCTGCTGCGGGCCGGGGCGACCGACGGCAGCCTGCGCTCCGACGTGCAAGCCGACGATGTGGTGTCCAGCCTGATCGGTATCTTTTTGGCCAGCAGCTCACCCGAGCAGACCAACCGCATGCTCGACCTGCTGGTAGCCGGCGTGGCCGCACGAACGTGACGCCACAGTAACGCTGGGCCGCGAGCCTGACTGTGGCGTCACGTTAGGCGACAGGAAACTAGCCGACGGCCCGCTCGGCTCCTTCCCAGAACTGCGCGCGCACCGCCTTCTTGTCCGGTTTGCCCAACGCGGTCACCGGCAGCGAGTCGACGACGACGACCCTCTTGGGCGACTGCACCGAGCCCTTGCGTTCCTTGACCGCGGCCTGGATCTCGGCGGTCATCCTGGCAACCGCATCGTCGTCGCGCGGCGCGTCGGGCCGCAACACCACCACTGCGGTGACGGCTTCGCCCCACTTCTCGTCGGGCGCCCCGACCACGCAGACCTGCGCCACAGCGGGATGTTCGGCGACGACGTCCTCGACCTCGCGGGGGAACACGTTGAACCCGCCGGTGACGATCATGTCCTTGACCCGGTCGACGATGTAGTAAAACCCGTCCTCGTCCTCGCGGGCCATATCGCCGGTGTGCAGCCAGCCGTCTTTAAAGGTGCGCGACGTCTCCTCGGGCAGATTCCAGTAGCCGCCCGCCAAAAGCGGTCCGCTGACACAGATTTCGCCGACTTCGCCTTGCGGCACCGGCTTGCCGTCGAGGTCCAACAGCGCGACCCGCTCGAACAGCGTTGGGCGTCCGCACGACGTCAACTGCTTCTCGTCGTGGTCACCCTTGGCCAGGTAGGTGATGGCCATCGGCGCCTCGGACTGACCGTAGTTCTGGGCGAAGATCTTGCCGAATCGGCGGATCGCCTCGGCCAGCCGCACCGGATTGATCGCCGAAGCCCCGTAATACACGGTCTCCAGCGACGACAGGTCGCGGGTATGTGAATCCGGGTGGTCCATCAGCGCGTACAGCATCGACGGCACCACAAATGTCGCCGTAATCCGCTTTTCCTCAATGGTCTTCAGGACTTCAGCGGGATCGAACCTGGGCAGCACGTACATTTGCCCGCCCTTGACCAACGTCGGCAGGAAGTACGCCGCCCCGGCATGCGACAGCGGCGTGATCATCAAAAACCGCGGCTGCTCGGGCCATTCCCATTCCGCGAGTTGGATCATGGTCATGGTCGAGATCGACTGCGCGGTGCCGATGACACCCTTGGGTTTGCCGGTCGTGCCGCCGGTGTAGGTCAACCCGATGATTTGATCCGGTGGCAGGTCGGCGGCCACCAGTGGACGCGGCTCGTACTTCTCGGCCTCCGCCGACAGGTCCTTGGCCACATGCTTCAACGCATCCGGCACCGGGCCGATGGTCAGGATCTGCTTCAGCGAGTCGACCCGCTCCAGCACCCCCAACGCCCGCTCGACGAACATCGGGTTGGGGTCGATGATCAGCGAGCTGATCCCCGCATCGGACAGCACATAGGCGTGGTCGTCGAGCGAGCCGAGCGGATGCAGGGCGGTGCGCCGGTAGCCTTGGGTTTGGCCGGCGCCGATGATGATCAGCACCTCGGGCCGGTTCAGCGACAGCAGCCCGACCGCGGCGCCGGTCCCCGCGCCCAGCGCCTCGAACGCCTGGATGTACTGGCTGATTTTGTCGGCCATCTGTCCGCCGGTCAGGGTGGTGTCACCGAGGAACAGCACCGGCTTGTCGCGGTGGCGCTTGAGCGCACCGACCAGCAGATGCCCGTTGTGGGTGGGATTGCGCAGCAGCTCGTCACTCATGCAGGCAAGACTAGAACGTGTTACAAAACTAGCCGAGCCGGTCCTACTTTTTGGCTGCGGCCCGCCGCTGCACTTCCTTCTGGACATATGCGTTGTCCTGCGGGAACTCCTCCGTCTCGTGGACGCGCCGGACCTCCAGCGTCACGCCCGGGCCGAGCGGACAACGCGTCGCCCACTGCACCGCTTCGCCCTTCGACGAGACGCTGATGATCCAGAACCCGTTGAACAGCTCACCGCGATACGGCTCGTCCCTGACCGCCGGCGGGTCTGAACTGAAGTCGACGACGAAGCCCTCTTCCGGCCCGGCGAGACCCTCGCCGGCCAGCAACACCCCGGCCTCGATCATCGACTCGTTGTAGCGGCCCATTGCGGTCAGAATCTCGTCGAACGGGACGTCCTTGGCGGCTTCCTGGGCCTCGTTAGTGGACCGCATGATCATCATGTAGCGCATCGCTAATTCCTCTCGTTCGGATGGCTCACCACAATCGACTCGCCGGGGCGACGTTTCTCATCGCAAGGCACGATAAGACCCATGCCGCCCCCGCTCGACGACATCCTGGATCGCCTGCATGTCATGGCGTTGCCGATGCGGGTGCGCTTCCGCGGCATCACCACCCGCGAGCTGGCTCTTATCGACGGTCCCGCCGGCTGGGGGGAATTCGGCCCGTTCCTCGAATACGGGCCGGAGGAGGCGGCGCATTGGCTCGCGTCCGCGATCGAATCGGCCTACCAGCCACCACCACCGCCGCGACGCGACCGCATTCCGATCAACGCGACCGTGCCGGCGATAACCGCCGCCCAGGTGCCCGAGGTGCTGGCTCGCTTCCCGGGCGCGCGCACCGCCAAGGTCAAGGTCGCCGAGCCCGGGCAGAGTATGGCCGACGATGTCGCCCGCGTCGAAGCCGTCCGCGCGCTGATCCCGACGGTGCGCGTCGACGCCAACGGCGGCTGGACCGTCGAGCAGGCCGTCGAAGCCGCCAAGGCGCTCACCGCGACCGGCCCGCTGGAGTACCTCGAACAACCCTGCCGCAGCGTCGACGAGCTCGCCGAACTTCGCCGCCACGTCGACGTCCCCGTCGCCGCCGACGAAAGCATCCGCAAAGCCGACGATCCACTACACGTAGTCCGCGCCCGCGCCGCCGATATCGCAGTGCTGAAAGTTGCTCCGCTGGGCGGCATTTCGGCCCTGCTGGAGATCGCGGCGCAGATCGACATTCCGGTGGTGATCTCCAGCGCGCTGGATTCGGCGGTCGGGATCGCCGCCGGGTTGGCTGCCGCGGCCGCATTGCCGGAGCTGCACCATGCCTGCGGGCTGGGCACTGGCGGGCTGTTCGTGGAGGACGTCGCCGAGCCGACGAGGCCACACGACGGCTACCTGCCGATCGGGCCCATCACCCCTGACCCCGAACGCCTGCGAGCGCTCGCCGCCCCGACAGAGCGGCGGCAGTGGTGGGTCGAGCGTGTCAAAGCCTGCTATCCGCTACTAGCCATGTCCTGATCTGTGGGGTACGTGTCATAGACGCCACAGGGGTGCGTCCCCGACACTAAATCCGTGACGCGTTCGGTAGTGATACTCGGCTTCCCCGGCATGCAGGCACTGGACGCCGTCGGGCCGTTCGAAGTGTTCAGCGCGGCCTCCACCTGCCTGGCCGCGAACGGCCGCGACGGCTATCAGCCGGTGCTGGTTTCGGCCGACGGACAACCGGTGGCCACCCGAACGGGCCTGACGTTCGCCACGACCGCGCTGCCCGACCCGCGCCAACCGGTCGACACCGTTCGTACTGCCCGGCGGCCGCGGCGTCCACGCGGCGCGACAGAACCCCCAGATCATCGCC
>NZ_CAXUCH010000189.1:0-2207 GCF_964249325.1 uncultured Mycobacterium sp.
CTGCATAGGTCGCCGTGGCGGTTGGGCAGGCTGGGCGGGCTCTCGATGCGTCGACCAGGAGATGGTGGGCGGCTGATGGTCGTGCACCGACGCCGTGCCCGGTGGTCGGCCGGCCTGCTGCGGCTGGTTTTCGAGCTGAAAAGTCAGTTGCGGCCCACCGGCATTGCCGATGTTGATGCTCTGGCCGTCATGGATGTCGATCACCGGCGTTCGGTAGCCGTTGACGTACGTGCCGTTCACCGATCCGTTGTCGATGGCCAGCCACCTGTCCTGCTCGAAGCGCAGGATCAGATGCGCGCGGGAAATCCGCGGGTCGGCGATGCGTATGTCGGCACGCAGGTCCCGTCCGATGACGACGTCGTGGCCGGGCGCGAAAGTACGTTGAGTCCCGTCGTGGCGAATTGTCAGCACAGGCGGGACCGGTCGATTCACGACGTCCAGTATCGGTTGCCACACAGGGAAATCAAGCGACGCAACTGTGAGTAACCTATGTCTTCGCTATGTTTCGCCGAAGTCGAGCGGCCGGTTCATACCCGATCCGTGATTCATAGCTGTTTCATAACCACGATCGGCCCATCGCCGCTAAATCTGCAGGCATCATGCCAAGGGAGTAACCGAAACGCCCGAAAAGCGTGCGCCCGTCTGGGCTCTCGAGATGGATGCACCGCCGGAATAACTGCGGGTGAAGGAATAGCCACCTTCATGCCGTCGACGGAGCAACCGGTCCGGCGCCGCTGTCGGCGCGTGGCGCAGTTCCCTGCGTCAGATCCCAACCACTGCGGAGCAATAAGGGAGCAACGGCAGATGGATGAGGCGATGGGCTCCACTCGGCGCTGGGATGTCAGCCGCCGACTCCTGACCCACCCGCGGCAGGCCAGGGAGGCGCTGCGGCGCGGCTACCAGTCGCTTCCTCACATGGCGGTCACCCAACTCCTCCACCGCGTGCCGCTGATCCGATCCGGCGGGAGCGGAGAGGCGGGTGGGCCAGACGACAAGGGCAACCCGCGCTGGTCTATGGTTTCCGGCCCTACGGCCTTTGCCGGCTACACCGTGTTACGACCACTGGGTTCTGGTGGAATGGCCGACGTCTACCTGGCCAAGCACCCCCGATTGCCGCGTCGCGACGCGCTCAAAGTCCTCGCCAAGGACATGACGGCCGACGGCGAATTTCGGGAAAGATTCAACCGGGAAGCCGACCTGGCCGCGACGCTTTGGCACCCGCACATTGTCGCAGTCCATGATCGCGGCGAATTCGATGGCCAGCTGTGGATCGCGATGGACTACGTCGAGGGCACCGACGCAGCCCGGCTCATCAAAGAGCGCTACCACAAAGGCATGTCACAACAAGACGTTTGCGAAATCGTCGGCGCCGTCGCAGGCGCACTCGACTACGCGCATCAGCGCGGCCTGCTGCACCGCGATGTCAAACCCGCGAACATCCTGCTCACCCATCTCGAAGCAGGGGAGCGGCGAATCCTGCTGGCCGACTTCGGAGTAGCCCGTCAGCTCGCAGACATCAGCGGGATCACCGCCACCAATGTGGCGGTGGGGACGGTCGCCTATGCCGCGCCGGAACAGTTGCTGGGTCGCAAAATGGACGGGCGGGCCGACCAATACGCCTTGGCCGCCACTGCGTTTCACCTCTTGACCGGTGCGCCGCCGTATCAGCATGCCAACCCTGTTGAGGCCATCAGCATGCACCTCAACGCCCCACCGCCGCGGCTCGGCGACCACCGTCCAGATTTAGCGCACCTGGATGACGTGTTGTCGAAAGCTCTTGCGAAGGAGCCCGAGTCGCGGTTCGACCGATGCCGTGATTTCGCCGCCGCATTCAGCGAGCGGGTCGACCGAACCGCGGCCGCTGGCCGCCGTGTCGGCGAATTCTCGCTTAAGAGCAAGATCGCGATCGCCACTGTTCTCCTGGCGGTGGCCGCGATGGCGATAACCTGGACGACCTCCTATCTCTTCTGGCGGGACAAACCGGCAGCGAACGCGGCGCCCCCGCCGCGGCTGCACGCGACGTCGTCCAAGCACTCGGCCGGCACCTCGGGCGCGAGTATCGCCAAACCTCTGCTTCAGGGCACCTATCGGCTGGACTACGACCGGGCAAAGCAGACGTCCAGCGGCGTCATCGCCAACGACGGGGCCCAAACAAGCTGGTGGGCCTTTCGTTCGTCATGCACTGCGACCGGATGTGCGGCCACCGG
>NZ_CAXUCH010000189.1:2217-8635 GCF_964249325.1 uncultured Mycobacterium sp.
TGGCAAAGGGCAGCGGTAGCGGCAATGGCGGCGTTCTGCATTTCGTCGACGGACACTGGCAAGGGGAGCCCAGACAGGTTCAGGTGCAGTGCCGGCAAGCACACCGAACGCTGACATCCACACAGGACGAGACGGTGGTCTGGTCCTTGACACCGCAGCCTGACGGCACACTGCGCGGAGTGCAGATCCAAACCGTGCAGAGCGCCGACTGCGGAGCACAAGGGGCCACACTGCGGATTCCGGTAACCGCGACCCGGGTCGCCGATGTGCCGGCGAACGTTACCCTGGCAGACCCTGCGAAAGTCACCGTTACCCCCGTTGCGTTGGGCGCTACCTCCCCGGCACCCGTGGTGGGCGGGTCGTGCAACGACATCGACAAAATCGCCTACGACTCCACCGCCAACGAGCAAGTCGTCTGCGAAGGCAACACATGGGACAAGGCGCCGGTGACCACAGGAGTTCATTTCATCGGAACCTCCTGCGACGAGCCCGACATACCGGTGTTCGCGATGTCGATGTCTGACGACGGACACCTGATCCAATGCGACCCGGCCACCCGGGTATGGACACGCCACCAGGGATAACGTCCTTTCAATGGTGGGGCTCCTTTTTCGGGCCGTCCCGGCCCTCATCGTCGCCCTCGTTAGTCGGTGGTCGGGCTCCTTTTCGGGCCGTCTCGGCCCTCATCGTCGCCCTCCGTGTCGGTGGCCGGGCCTAATCTGGACGGCATGGCATTCGCTACGGAACATCCGGTGGTCGCGCACTCCGAATACCGCCCGGCCGGAGAGGCCGTGGAAGGGTTGGTGCGCACCGGCGGCCGCTTCGAGGTGGTCAGCCCGTACGCGCCGGCTGGTGACCAGCCCGCGGCCATCGACGAGTTGGAGCGGCGCATCAAGGCGGGGGAGAAGGATGTGGTGCTACTGGGTGCCACAGGCACCGGCAAGTCGGCCACCACCGCCTGGCTTATCGAACGTTTGCAGCGGCCCACCCTGGTGATGGAGCCGAACAAGACCCTCGCCGCCCAGATCGCCAACGAACTGCGGGAGATGTTGCCGCACAACGCAGTTGAGTACTTCGTGTCGTACTACGACTACTACCAGCCCGAGGCGTACATCGCGCAGACCGACACCTACATCGAAAAGGACAGCTCCATCAACGACGACGTGGAGCGGCTGCGGCATTCGGCGACCTCGGCGCTGCTGTCGCGGCGCGACGTGGTGGTCGTGGCCTCGGTGTCGTGCATCTACGGCCTGGGCACGCCGCAGTCCTATCTGGACCGCTCCGTCGAGCTGGCGGTGGGCGAGGAAGTGCCCCGCGATGCACTGCTGCGGCTGCTGGTCGACGTGCAATACACCCGAAACGACTTGTCGTTCACCCGCGGCTCGTTCCGGGTGCGCGGCGACACCGTCGAGATCATCCCCTCCTATGAGGAGCTGGCCGTCCGCATCGAGTACTTCGGCGACGAGATCGAAGCGCTCTATTACCTGCACCCGCTGACCGGTGAGGTGATCCGCAAAGTCGACTCGCTGCGGATCTTCCCCGCCACCCACTACGTGGCCGGGCCGGAGCGGATGGCGCACGCCATCTCGACCATCGAGGAGGAGCTGGCCGAGCGGCTGACCGAACTCGAGGGCCAAGGCAAACTGCTGGAAGCGCAGCGGCTGCGGATGCGCACCGCATACGACATCGAGATGATGCGCCAGGTCGGCTTCTGCTCCGGCATCGAGAACTACTCGCGCCACATCGACGGCCGCGGCCCCGGCACGCCGCCGGCCACGCTGCTCGACTACTTCCCGGAGGACTTCCTGCTCGTCATCGACGAGTCGCACGTCACCGTGCCGCAGATCGGCGGCATGTACGAGGGCGACATGTCACGCAAGCGCAACCTCGTGGAGTACGGGTTCCGGTTGCCTTCGGCATGCGACAACCGGCCGCTGACCTGGGAAGAGTTCGCGTCCCGGATCGGTCAGACCGTGTACCTGTCCGCCACACCGGGTCCCTACGAGCTCAGCCGAACGGGCGGCGAGTTCGTCGAGCAGGTGATCCGGCCCACCGGGCTGGTGGACCCCAAGGTCGTGGTCAAGCCGACGAAGGGGCAGATCGACGACCTGATCGGCGAAATCCGCAAACGCGCCAAGGCCGACGAGCGGGTGCTGGTGACGACGCTGACCAAGAAGATGGCCGAAGACCTCACCGACTACCTGCTCGAGATGGGCATTCGGGTCCGCTATCTGCACTCCGAGGTCGACACGCTGCGTCGGGTCGAGCTGCTGCGGCAGCTGCGGCTCGGCGAGTTCGACGTGCTGGTCGGCATCAACCTGCTGCGGGAAGGCCTGGACCTGCCGGAGGTGTCATTGGTGTCGATCCTCGACGCCGACAAGGAAGGCTTTCTGCGGTCGACGCGCAGCCTGATCCAGACCATCGGCCGAGCCGCCCGCAACGTCTCCGGTGAAGTGCACCTGTACGCCGACACCACGACCGACTCGATGAAGGAAGCCATCGACGAAACCGAACGGCGGCGCGCCAAGCAGATCGCCTACAACCAGGCCAACGGCATTGATCCAAAGCCACTGCGCAAGAAGATCGCCGACATCCTCGACCGCGTCTACACCGAAGCCGACGACAGCGAAACCGTGGAGATCGGCTCCGGGCGCAGCGTGTCACGCGGCCGACGCGCCCAGGGCGAGCCGGGACGCGCGGTCAGCGCGGGAATCTTCGAGGGCCGCAACACCGCCAATATGCCGCGCGCGGAATTGGCTGACCTGATCAAGGATCTCACCGACCAGATGATGGCCGCCGCGCGGGGTTTGCAGTTCGAGCTGGCCGCGCGGTTCCGCGACGAGATCGCCGACCTGAAGAAGGAACTGCGCGCCATGGATGCCGCCGGCATCAAGTGAGCTCACCGGTCTTCACCGGCACCGCGGGCAGCTGGCGTGAACTGCTGGGCCGCCGGTATCTGGGAACCTCGACCCTGCTGGCCGGCGGAGTGGCGTTGTATGCCATCAACGAATTTCTGACGATCAGCCTGCTGCCCAGCAGCGTCGCCGACATCGGCGGCGAGCGGCTGTACGCCTGGGTCACGACGCTGTACCTGGTCGGATCGGTGATTGCGGCGACCGCGGTCAACTCGGTGCTGCTGCGCATCGGGGCACGCTCGTCCTACCTGCTGGGGCTGGCGGTGTTCGGCCTCGGCAGCCTGGTATGCGCTGCTTCGCCGAGCATGGAGGTCCTGCTGGGCGGCCGCGCCCTGCAGGGCGCTGCCGGTGGTCTACTGGCCGGTCTCGGCTACGCGGTCATCAATTCCGCTTTGCCGCAAGGACTTTGGACCAGAGCATCGGCGCTGGTGTCGGTGATGTGGGGGGTCGCCACGGTGGTCGGGCCAGCGGTGGGGGGCTTGTTCGCGCAATTCGGGCTGTGGCGGTGGGCATTTGGCGCGGTGGCGATGCTGACCGCCGCGATTGGGCTGCTGGTGCCGGTGGTGCTGGCCGCGGGCCGTGTCGACCGCAGCAGGGTGTCCGCGACGAAGGTCCCCGTATGGCCGTTGCTGCTGCTGGGCGCTGCCGCGTTGGCAGTCAGCGTCGCTGAGTTGCCGCACAAGCTCGCCGCGACCGCAGCGCTGCTCGTGGCCGGCGCGCTCCTGGTCGTGGTGTTTGTGCTCGTCGACCGGCGGCTGTCGTCATCGGCGTTGCCGCCCAGCGCTTTCGGTCCCGGGCCGTTGAAATGGATTTATCTGACGCAGGCGCTGCTGCTGGCTACCGCGATGGTCGACACTTATGTGCCGCTGTTCGGCCAACGGCTGGCTCATTTGTCCCCGGTGGTGGCCGGCTTCCTGGGCGCGGCGCTGGCAGTCGGCTGGACGGTCAGCGAGCTGGTCAGCGCGTCGCTGAGGAACCCGCGCCTCATCGCGCGCGTGGTCACGGCCGCCCCTGCGGTCATGGCGGTCGGGTTAGCGCTCGGTGCCGTCACCCAATCCGACGACGCACCGATCGGCGTGGTCGCGGTGTGGGTGGTGGGCTTACTGGTGGCGGGAACCGGGATCGGCGTCGCCTGGCCGCACCTGTCAGCCTGGGCGATGGGCTGCGTCGACGACCCAGCTGAAAGCGGCGCAGCGGCCGCCGGGATCAACATCGTGCAGGTGATCTCCGCGGCAGTCGGCGCCGGACTGGCCGGTGTATTGGTCAACGAGGCGAACGGCGGCGCGGTGATGTCGGCCCGCTGGCTGTTCACGGTGTTCACCGTACTGGCCGCCGTCGGTGTCGCGGCTTCCTACCGCGCCACCCGTGGACAGCTGTGCGGCCCCGCGAATCCCAGTGAGCGGCAGGCCGGTTGCATGTAACGTGCAATCGATTACGTTGCAGCGCAACGGATCAGCGAGTCGACTTGAGTACTTGGGTGCGGTGGAGTTGCCAGCGCTCGACAATGCGGAAGCCGAGCTTGCGGGGGAACTGATACGCCGGTGCGCGCCCGAAAACCGGTCCCGGTGGCAGCGATTGCCCGATTTGATGGTCGGGCAGTGTCGTGTCGTGGTTGGTGATCGTCCACACCGTGGTGCACTTTCTGAGCTTGTCCATGACCAGCCAAACCGCGACGTGGCCGTCCCACAGCGTGCCGCGGTCGAGTCCCCGGGCGCCGCGTCCCACGTCGACCAGCGGTTTGAAAGCGGCCGGCCGGGTGGCCAGCAGTGCACGGATGGGCCCGGGTGCCCACAACACGGTGTTGTCGACCACTAGGCAGTCGCCCGGGGTTGCATGCGCGCTGACGACGTCGGCCACCTGGCTGTAGTCCCAGCCTTCTTTGGCATACGGGCCGCGCTGCGACAACATGTAATTCGGGAAAGCGGCGGCCGCGAATACGATCAACACGCCGGCGACGGCCCACGGCCTGGTGGTGATCGTGACAACGCACACGGCCAAAACGACGGCCATCGCCGGCGCGGTGAAGCACAGATAGCGCGCGTAATACATCGGCTCGCTGATCGCCGAAAAGATCAGGCTGACAGCGGTGGGGATCGCCATCCACGCCGCGCACACCAGCAGCAGCGTGCGCGTGTCCCCGGCCGGGCGGTGCCCCTTGGTGAACGCAAGCGTGACCGCAACGACGATCACGACGGCCGCCAGCACCGCGAACGGGACGCTGTTGTCGAAGTACTGGTGTTGCGCGACGTCGATGACGTTGTGCCAGTTGAGCGGAAAGATCCAGGACACCTGATACCGCTGGCCGTGGGCGAACAGCATGAACGGTGTCAAGGCGCCCACCACCACGGCCGATGCGATCGCCCACCAGACGACGGCAGACCTCCTGCGGGCGATCGGCGGCATCACCGCCGCATAAGCCGGCACCAGGAGCACTTGGTAGATGTTGAGCAGCACCGACAGCGCCAGCCCCAGCGCGTACAGCAGCCACAGCCACGCCCGGTTGCGGCGTACCGAAGCCACCAGCAGCACGGTCAGCCAGACCGCGGCGGCCGCGGCAAACGCGTACGAGCGGGCCTCGATTCCGGCCCAGGTAGCGCGCGGCAGAATCGCCAACACCAACCCGGCGCACACCGCGGTCGTGCGCGGACAGAACTGCTTGGTGAAGACGACGACACCTGCCGCGGCGGCGCCCGTGGCCAGGCAACTGGGGACGCGCGACCAGAACTCGGTCGGGGGAAACAAGGTGAACCAGCCGTGCATCACCAGGTAGTAGAGGCCGTGCACGGCGTCGATGTCGCCCAGCAGTCGCCACAGCTCCGATAGTGAACGGCTCGCGGACGCCGAGATGGTGGCTCCCTCGTCGAACCACAGCGACGGCCGACTTGCGCCCGCAGCGCTGATGACGGCAGCCACCGCCGCGACCGCTAAGGGGTCGAACAGCCTGCCGCCACGGCGTGAAGGTACCGGCGGGCCAGCGACCGCCGTCTCGGCGGGCTGCTCGGCTGTCGACACGGACATGATGGTTGTCACTGTAGGGCTCATGGGGTGAACCTGATTACCACCGCCGGCGCGGCTCAATCACCCCATATCGTCCACTATCGAGCGCGTGATCTGGCCTCCCGCACCGCTAGGACGTTAACAGTTTGCAGCCCAATGCTTTCCGCGATAACCGGAACCGATCGACGGTAGCGCCGGTGAGCCGGGCGCCCTGAGCTGGGCGCAGTCCGGCGGCCGGCGGCGCTGACTGTGTCGCAAATCCGACCCACCCGTATCCGGCAACGCGTTACTGTCTTGGGTTGGCGTAGCAACCAACACCTGGGAGGGTAAATGAGCGCCTATCGGACCGTGGTGGTAGGAACCGACGGCTCGGACTCGTCGCTGCGCGCGGTGGACCGGGCAGGCCACATCGCGGGAGCGAACGCGAAGCTGATAGTCGCGTCGGCGTACTTGCCCCAACCGGACGATCCTCGAGCCGCCGACGCCTTGAAGGACGAGAGCTACAA
>NZ_CAXUCH010000190.1:0-8597 GCF_964249325.1 uncultured Mycobacterium sp.
ACATCCTCACCATCAACGCCGCCATCATGCTCACCCTGAGTGCCGGTCAACACCCATCGAGACGCCGGCCACCGCGCGGTGGCCTTTGTCAGGCAGTGTGCGGAATTGCGTGTCGATCGCTGGGATGACCCGGTTGATGATCTCCGTTTCGTAGTTGTGACTGCCATCTTTCCAGTCGACGTAGAAGCCAGTCAGCCCGCCGGACGGCGTAACAACGATGAACTGTTGGTTGTCAGGGAACGTGCTTGTCACCGAGATGAGATTGGTGCGGGTCAGAAACGAGTCCACGTTTGACTCTGCCCCATACAAGAGGTACAGCACGGGATAACGCCGCATCGAGGTGTCATACTGCGGCGGAAGCAGGACGGACACGGGATTTTCGTCGACGGTGATGTGCTGGATACGTGGGCCGTTCGCGGTGGCCGTGTCGGGATGAACGGTTGAGCAAATGATGTCGGGAATTTGGATGGTGGCCTTTGCAGCGGACATGCCAACGACCGTGCTTGTGCAGAGCAAGACGGCATATGTTGTTGCCGCCAGCTGCTTTTTCATTGGGGCACGATAGTGGTCTGGTCATAACAGCAAAGAAACGGCGTGAATACCGTTTGCTCACAATCGAAATCTGCACTTTGGTACGTTCTGTACGGTGCCGTTCTGATGACCTAGCACCTAAAGATGCCGGTTTTCTCAATGCCTGATGGTGACCGCGTGATGTGTGACGAGTGTGGCTCTATCGCGCCTGTGCGGAGTGGTCGATGTTCTGGACCGGTTACGCATCCGTGAGCGACGGGGCGGCAGGCGTTCATAAAACCGCATGAGCGGGTACTCGAGCGTGGTGAACGCTTACCTGGTCTTCTGCACGGTCGAGGCCGGCTTCCTTAACCTCTGGATCATTGGGTACGCGGTCATACTTCTGCTCTGCGGCCAGCGCGGTGAGCCGGTGGTAGCGCAAGCGATGCGGTGGTTTACTGGCGGCCGCCACAGACCGCTGGCAGCGTCCTGGCCGGTCGCGCCGCAGTCCGCCAGGCGCTCGTTGAGCACCTGGTCGGCGGGCACGGCATTCTTCGTGCAATAACGTGTGATCGAGCCGCCACAGTTCACCATCGCCTCAGGCGATATGATCTAGCGCCGTTGCTCGTCTGCCTGCACGCGCGAAACAAAGGCTGCATCACGGATTAAGCGCCAAAGTCTCCGCCGGGAGACGAAGCCCCGGCGCCGGTGGTCGACGCGCCAGGACCCGCACCCGCTGGCGCACCGGGACCCCCGCCAAGACGACTGGCCGCAAAGGCCGCGCCCTGGTCAATTATTGGGCCATTGGTCGAGTACGTCTTATGTACCTCGAAACTACCGCCGTCGGAACAGATCGGGTCCTCGGGAGCGCATACCGTAATGGTCTTGGCCTGATAGAGCGGCCCGATGACGACCGGGGGCGCGCCGAAAAAGTTCATCATCTTGTCGCTTGGCAGTGCGTAGAGCACGACCGAGGAGACGTGGTTGGCCACCTCGGGGTCCATCGGTTTGGGTACGCTCTCCGGATCGATCCCAGCCGGTACGGCAGCCGAGGTGACGAAACCCATGACGGCCGCGCCCGAGGAAAAACCGCCGAGCACCATCTTGCTGTTGGGGCAGTCGTGCGTCATCGAAACAACATGCGCGCTCGCGTCTCTGATCCCCTCTTTGCCCGCGTTCGTAAAGTCGTATGTAGCGGGGTAGTTGACCGGATATACGTCGAGCGATTTTGCGCCGACCTGCGGGCGCAGTGCATCGATGAATGCCTGTCCGGTCGGGCCGACCCCAGGAGGGTCGTCGGTGCCGCGGGCGAACACCACCTGAACATCCGGACAGGGATCGGCTGCGGTGGAGGGAATTGCAGACGCGAGGACGGAAAGGCTAACGCCCGACGCCGCGACTACCGCAGCAGCAAGCAAATGAGGGATGCGACGCGCGATCATCCCGCAATGGTGCCACGCGTGCGGTTGTAAACCGCGACTTTTCCACACGCCAACCGCCGTGCGTCGATTGCCGTGTCCTCCCCGGGGCCGGCCGTCTGCGCTGGGCGCTCATCGAGCAACTCGTTGGAGCCGACGACTAGATGGCTCGCCGCAGTGGTCGCGGATTGACCGGCGCACCGCTGCCAGCAGCCGTAGCTCGCTGTCGATGGTCCTCCGGTCCGCGCATGGTGCCGAAGCCTAACGGTCGAGCTGAAGCGTGCAAGCCATTGGTTTCCTGTCCTGAGGTGCCGGTTTGCCGAACGTCCCTTTCGGGAACTGCCCGCAGAGGAAGGGGCGTCGAATTGAAAAAGGAAGGCGAAGTGGCGCACATCATGGGCAAGGCCGCTATTGGTCTCGTCGTGGCGGCCAATGTAATCGCGTTGGCTCCGTGCGCAAAGGCGGACGAAAACAACTTCCTCGCCAACCTGGGTCAGCATGGCATTTTCACCGTCCGCGATCCAGCTGTATTGGTGAACTTCGGACGAGGCATATGCGACGATCTGGCGAATGGGGTTTCAATACCGGACGAGGTAAACCGCTTCCAGGCCGAGGAATTCCCTACCGCACCCACGCCTACTCAGGCCCAAGCGTTTTTTGATGCAGCCCACCAAGAGTTGTGCCCCGATGCAGCGGGATAGTGGGTCATTAGAACCTGGTTCGGCTGCCGGCCTTGATGCTTAACACGACGGAGGTAACCACGACGAAAGCTGAGCTGGATGGCGGTGTTGTCAACCGCACTAACTATTGATGAGCCAGAGCAAGCTCGTCATAGCCGAGGGCCGTTCTGGTTGACTCCTGGCGAGCGAGCAAATTACGGTCAATGCCACCGGGGCCAATCTGGCCGTGCTCGTGACTTTGGCGATTCTGGCGCGCCGAGTTCTATCTCTTGGTAGAGCCTCTGCGCGAAGGTAAGCAGGACGTCAACGTCAGCTGCGGTGACCGTTATCTGTTCGGCTTCGTTGTTTTCCGCATCTTCAACGGCTTCGGCTAGCCTCGAATAGGCGCCTGCCACAGTAGGCAGTTTAGGGTTGCGCATTGGGGTCCGATGAGTGTCTTGGTCGTCCCACGCTTCGCGAGCGGCAAGTAATGCGCCGGCCAGCTCGCGGGCATCGTTGGGAGTGAGAGCAACGTCGACGCCTGCCTTCTCAGCGTCGGCACCGGCCGTCAAGAGGGCCTTGGCGTAGTTGCCCCATAGAGTAGGTAGCCGCCGGGATCGGCGCCGAGTGGCCTGCGTGTCGCTGGTGCTAATAGCTGGCCCAGCGTGTTCGCTCATGCTGGCCATCCTGTCACGCCTCATTCGCAAGCATGTCGCCTTCCACCACGAACGCCAACTTGGCAATGGGTCAGGGTGTCGCGATGACCTTGATTACTACTGGCCTGGGATGCCTTGCAGACCCGGGATGCCTTGCAGACCTGCGATACCTTGCAGACCTGCGATGCCCTCCAGACCTGGGATGGCTTTTAGATCAGATAGAGCTTTCTGCAATGCCTGCTGCATCTCGTCCGGGCTTGCGGGGTCGTACGGTTTCGACCCGTCGATCAGCGCCCTGTCGACGATGTGAAGCCGCGGAGCGGGCGCTTTCGGCGCAACTGGGTTGGACGGCCCGGCCGGAGGCGGGACTACCGTCGGCTGCGCAGTCATGTTGGATGGCTCGGCCGAAGGCGGGACTACGGTCGGCTGCGCAGTCGTGTTGGATGGCTCGGCTGCCGGCGGGAGTACCGTCGGCCGCGCAACCGGGTTGGACGGCTCGCCCGGCGGCGGGAGTACCGTCGGCCGCGCAACCGGGTTGGACGCCTCGGCCAACGGCGGGACTACCGTCTGCTGCGCCGCTGAGTCTGCGTGGTTGACCGCGAACGGCACCGCCCAGACCGCGGCGGTCGCCGCCAGAGATAGCGGCAACGCCGCGAGGGAGCCGAAGCGGCGTAGCACATGCTTGCATCCGTCACGCGCGATGTCGTCGGTTTCGTCGCACTGCGAACAGGTGTCGGCGCCAACCTCGGTCGTACACGCTTCAACTGCCGCGGTGTCGGATAACGCCTCGACGGCCTCCGCGCGGTGGCCTAGGCGTTCGTCGAGCAGCTCGTCGGCCTCTCGGCACGACGGCTGCCCGCCCTGCTCACGGATAAATCGGCGCGCAAGAGCGATGACCGCAATTCTAAGTCGATCGTGTCGCGATCGCGCATGCACTGAGCATAGGGCGGTTCGGCTAACTGCGACACCCCGTTACCTACATCAGAACGAGGGCGCGCCCGTTCGCCAGGCCAGCGGACAGGGACCTGGGCTGGCAGTGTCGGACAGACAGGGGCTCGCGGACGAAGCGACAGTTGCGCTCTGCCGTCACTGACGAGTTGGGACAACTGCTTAGCACTAGTGATAAAGGTCCTGGGATTCCGCAGGAGGGGGAGTGATGACCGATGTGACGGTGGTGAAGTGTTGCTGGGTGGTCACCGTGAACCGGCAGACCCGTGAGGCCAGCGCGCAATTGTGGGATGACGACGAAACGGCATGGCAGCGATCATTTGACATCGAACGCGAGAACCCGCGGCTGTTTCCACGGTGGTCAGGCGACGTTGATAGGACGAGACGGTCGTGGGGTGTGTATATGGCTGGCCGTCAACCTTGGCAAAGATCCAACCAGGGAAAAACTGTGTAGCAGCCGGCGCCGCCGACTGCGGGTGCCCAAGCAGGACTGACCGCGGGTGCCCAAGCAGCAGGACCGACTGCGGGTGCCCAAGCAGGACCGACGTTTCCGGCGCCGTTCGTGCAAGTCAGCCCCGTGCAAACGTTGCAGACATCCCACGGCCCCGCCGACGAAACCACAGTATCCGAGCCACTCCCCACCACGGTGCAGGCGTGTGCGGGGGGCGCGGCGGCAATGGGCGCCACCATCGCCGAGGCTATTGATGTGGATATCACCAGCCATGCCGCGAGCTTGTTCATCTCATGTCCCTTTTTTGGCCGGCCTACCGCAAGTATCGCACCGGCTGCGGCGCGGGCGGGGAGTTTGTACTTGGCTGCCGTCGTCTATGGTGCCGTCAGCGAGTTGGGCGGCAGTCGTCTCGATGGTGATCGAGTCCCCGCCGTAGTTTCTGACGACTGGACCGCTGTCAGCGCCGAAGATGACCCGGTATGGCTGCGGGCCATCGTCTTCCCAATCATCGGCCTTCACCGCGCCGACAGGCAGGGGAACGTCGGGGCTGGGTTGGTGTGGTGGGCATGGCTAGCTACCTTCCATGCCGGTTCCTAGCAGAATGATTGGTCAGGTCATATTGAGGTCACGCGACCGTCATTAGATCTTGAAACCTCAGGTCAAACGTGGTGCGCGGTACTGGGATTGAACCAGTCCAATCGGTTTGCTAGCTCTGTGTATTTGGCCAGCGCAAACAGCTCATTACCTGCGCTGACCTCAGACAGTACAGCGTGAGCCAAGCGGAAGCAAGCGGAATTGTGTGTGCTATGGTCAGTTCACATTTAGTTCATGAACTGAGGACTGGAAGGCGCACAGTGACGCGCGGAGCGGGCCGCAAGACCAGGGCGAGCGGCACCTTCGGCTCGGTGGACAAGCTCAAGACCGGCTACCGCGCGATGTACTACGGCCCAGACGGCCGCCGATACAAGGCCCCGACCCTGTTTCTCACCAAGAGGGAGGCTCGGTCATGGCTGTCGCTGCGCCAAGCCGAGATTGTGCGCAAGGCGTGGGAACCGACTGAGGCCGCCGAGCAAAAGCCAGCCAAGATCACGTTCGCCCAGTATGCCGATCAATGGCTAGCAGAGCGTGATCTGAAGGACCGGACCCGCGAGCACTATCGAAAACTGTTGGATCAGCATCTGCTGAAGGCGCCGTTCGCGTCGCTGCCGCTGCCGTCTATCACGCCTGACGATGTGCGGTCGTGGCATGCAAAGTTCGGCACCAAGGCGCCGACGCTGCGAGCACACTGCTACGGCCTGCTGCGCACGATCATGGGCACCGCAGCCGGTGACGGAAAGATCGCCGTGAATCCGTGTGTGATCCGCGGCGCTGGCACATCCAGACGGGTACATAAGATCCGACCCGCCACGCTCGACGAGTTGGAGATCATCACCAGGGAGATGCCCCAGCAATACCAGGCCATGATCTTGCTTGCGTCATGGTGCGCGCTTCGGTTCGGGGAACTGGCCGAGCTGCAGCGCAGGGACCTCGACCTGTATGACGAAGTGATCCGAATACGCCGCGCCGTCGTCCGCACAAAGACCGGCTTCCAGGTCACCACACCCAAGTCTGATGCCGGCGTCCGCGATGTGGCGATCCCGCCGCACCTGCTGCCTGTGCTTGAGGACCATCTGTCGAAATACGTTGGCAAGGAACGTGATTCACTTCTGTTCGCGGCGTACAGCGGCGGTCATCTGGCGCCTGCCACGCTGCAACGGCATTTCTACAAAGCCCGCGACAAGGCCAAGCGGCCAGACCTACGCTTTCATGATCTGCGCCACTCGGGTGCAGTCCTGGCTGCCGCCACCGGCGCGAGTCTGGCCGAACTGATGGCGAGACTAGGCCATTCAACACCGGCCGCTGCGATGCGCTACCAGCATGCCGCCAAGGGCCGTGACCGTGAAATCGCCGCCCTGTTAAGCAAACTCGTCGAGAACAGGGCGCCGCGATGAACGGCGATAGCCCAATCAAGTACATCGTCGTATGCAACTGCGGAGGCGAAGCGAAGGCCGTCGCGTTCATCGATGACCGCCGCCCAGTCGGTGGCTCACTTTCTGTCAGGGGGATTGGTGAAGAGGATACGGCCGCCCTGTTCACCGTGGCAGACGGCAGACATCATGGAAAGCATTACAGGCAGGCTGCGAAATCATGGGCAGAACACGCGGTTACCGAAACTACATGGGCCGATGGCCATTCCACATGGATCGTCCGTTGCGTGGCGTGCCCCCAGCAAGCGCAACTCTCGGACCCCAAGAACCTGGTGCCGATCGCCGACCAGCTCGCGGCCAGGATCGATGAGTGGCCGCTAGTCCCGTCCCCAGGTGAAAGCCAGCCGCGTCGCATGATTCCGCTCGGCGTGTTGTGCCGCATGGTTGCGCATTTCAAATGGTAATGTCTCCGCTGCGCTCATAAGAGCGTCCCGTCTCCGAGCCTCGGGTGGACGGCATCATTTCGATGCCGAAGGAACCCGAGATGCCAGACCCCCTCACCTCGCCGCGCCGTCGTTACGTCAAGGTCAGCGAAGCCGCCGAATACCTTCAGGTAACTACGCGAACTATTCGCCAGATGCTCGCAGACGGGCGTCTTCGCGGCTACCGCAGCGGTGGCCGCCTGGTCCGACTGGACCTAAACGAGATCGACGCCGCCATGCAACCCTTCGGCGGTGCAGCGTGAGCCCGCCACGAGAAAGCCGCCCCGGCGGGAACACCACCGAGACGGCCTCCAAGACTGACCGGCACCACCCAAGTCGAGTCGCTTCTGACTCTACATCCGTGCCCCGACAACTGCGCGCACGCCGCGCCGCGAGTTGGCGACTACCAGTCCTGGACAGCGGCCGTTCGGACCCCTGGCACTACCTGCCGCCCGGTGTGCGCGGCTACCCGGACGCCGCGACGCATCTGCTCGACCACGGGCTGACGCCGGCGCCGAATCGTGAAGGTCTGCAGGTGCTCTGGCGCCGCGGCGGCCACAGCCGCCGAGCTGCCCAGTTCATCGCCGAGCGCTGGGAGGCGGCATGACCGCCGCCGTGTACGCCGCCGCCTACGACACCTACCGCCAGCGCGGCTGGGCGCCCATCAAACTGGCGGCACACACCAAATGGCCGCCCCCGCCTGGGTTCACCGGCCACGAGGGCGGCGCCCCCTCCTACCCGGACTGCTGCGCGTGGGCCGAGGAGGAGCCCGGAGGTAACATCGCCATCCGGCTACCCGCTGGCATGATCGGCATCGACGTCGACGCCTACGACGGCGAAACCGGCGCCCAGACGCTCGCCGAGGCCGAGAAACGTTGGGGGAGATTACCGTACAGCCCCCGCAGCAGCAGCCGCGACGACGCGGTATCCGGCGTCCGCCTGTACCGCATCCCAGCCGGGATGGTCCTGCCCGGCCAGATCGGATTCCCCGAGCTCGGCATCGGCGACGTCGAAATCTGCCAGCGCCACCACCGCTACGTCATGTGCTGGCCGTCGATCCACCCCTCCGGGCGGCAATACCGGTGGCTCGGCATCGACGGCGCCCCGATCGACGTGCCCTACCCCGCCGACATACCCGATCTGCCGCCGGCGTGGCTTAAGGCGCTGGCGCGGGACGACGACCACGCGCGCAACAACACCGACCTCGGCGAAGAGGCCTACGACATCAACGCCGCCGTCACCGAAGGCGAACCGTCGCAGCGTGTGCTGTTCAAACTTAGCCAGGCCATGACCGAGCTGTACGGCCCCAGCCGTCACGACGCGATCTTGGCGCGTGTCGCGGGGCTGCTGCGCCTCGGCAAACAAGGCGAACCCGGTGTCAAACGCGCGCTGCAAGCACTGCGTGAAGCGTTCGCCAACACGGTCGGACCGGACCGGCCCGGCGGCCGCAAAGAGGCGATCACCGAATTCAACCGCATGGTCACCGGCAAACGCATCGCCCAATTG
>NZ_CAXUCH010000191.1:0-5999 GCF_964249325.1 uncultured Mycobacterium sp.
CAAATGCGCGGGCCGCGCCCGTCGCATCGATCGCCTGATAGACGGTGGTGCGGTTGACCGAGATGTGCTGCACCCCTGCCGAGTGGAACATGTCCTGCGCCCGGCGCGGGTCGGCGGCGTAGTTCAGCGCCGCGCGCGGCTCGTAGACCGCCACCTGGTTGATGGTGGCCGTCGGTGTCGGCACGGTGCGCGCCAGCAGCCCGGTGGGATCAAGCGGCAAGGTGGCGAACTGGTCGGCCGGGGTGGGCATGAACCGGTCGATCAACGGCCCCTGCATATCCAGGGTGTCGGTAACGAGTTGCGCGGCGATGTCCGCGGACTCCTTGGACCCGGCGAACTGATAGAAGACGTACGGCCCGTGCGCCGTGAACGCCTCGACGTCGAAGCCGTTGTCGATGTTGGTCACAGTGGCCAGGGTGGCGGGATAGCGCGGGATCGCGATCGGGTTGGCCGGTGTGGTCCGAAACGACGCGCTTTGGTCCTGGGCGGCCATGTCGCCCGCCGCCGCGGCGGCGTCTTGCGGACTGGCGAAGCGCAGCACCATGTTCAGCAAGATCTTGGCCCGCTCCGGCGGGGTGGGCCGCACCGAGGACCGCTCGGTGGAAAACCCCAGCAGGTAGTTGTGCGCGGCGGCGGTGGCCGGCACCGGGTCGGCGAGGATCGCGGCGATGTTTTCCGCCTTGGGCAGCACTGTTGTCGTGTTTGCCACCGGGGCCAGCAGCGTGGCGTCCACCTCCCAGGGAGCGACCACGTTGTTGGCCATGCGCTGAGCCTCAATATTGCGCCCGGCCGCCTCGCTGGGTACCTTGCCCAGCGCTCGGCCCGGCTTTTTCGGATAGTTGCCCGGATCGAGCAGCGCCACCTCTACTCCGGCGGGCGGCGCATCGGCGGCCTTGATTGCGCGGCCGTCCATCTCCATCGTGCAGCCGGCGACCAGCACCGCCGCACAGGCCGCAGCGGCGGCGCAGACCGCACCGACCACAAGCGACCGCACGGGCGACAGCGGGTGCTGCGTCATCACGGGCCAGACCATACCGCGACCGGGCGCATTCTCCGATCAGAACCTTCGCCGCCGTCAATGCTGGGCATAGCTCGCACCGCGGCGGCGGTCGCTTTCGCTGTGAGATCGCACCGACCCCGGATGTCGGCTAAACGCGCTAGCTTGATCTGCATGTGATGCACGCAGGGGAGGCATTGGCGTGAGGGGAGAATTGAACGGTGATCGCTCGCGCGGCGGCTCAGTGGGCCTGCCGGATGACTGCAGACGATGCAGGGCGAGAGGTGACTGATGATCAAGGCGGACGACCTTGGCCGCGAGATGTCCAAGTGTCCCGACTGCCAGGTGTTCAAGCGGGAAACCTGGAACTGGGATCGCGAGCCCCAACCGCATGTCTGGACGTTGCATACCGGCAGGACGCGGGCCTTCGGGGCGACCACGATCCCGCTGAGCACTAACTTCGTGCCGTGCGAAAAGCACCGCAAGGAACTCGAGCGGCGCCGGGGCGGACTCTGATCTCACCGGAGGAGCGGTTGGCTATCAAAGGCGAGTGTACCGCCAGGCCGCTACCGCAGCGCCGACTGAACGCCGTTCTGCCTCAACGTGTGCCGTTTACGGCGCGCCAGTGGCAAACGGACGGGGGATGGCCCACCATCGCCAATGACAGTCGGCCCCACGGAGATGGAGGCCATCAAGTGGCAGCAATCGAAACGCCAGCCGAATGGACGATCCAGTGGGACGTCGTGCTGCCGCCAGGCCACTGTTTACGCGCCAGCACGGCACCAGTCGGTTCGGCCATTACGAATTCATCGGTGACATCGGCGACGAACCGCTGGACGTACGTTTCACACCGTTTGGCGGTCAGCCCGTTGTGATTGGTCGACGCCTCGGCAAGGCGCGGGCATACCAGGCTTGCGTCGATCACAACAAGGCCCTGCTCCGTTCCAGAGGCGTGCTGACCTGAATAGGATTGCACCGCTTCGCACCGAAAGTTCTGCGGCGACACTCGTGCGACGAAGCGGCGGGCTGGCTCGTCGAATACGCCCGCGAACAGCAGGCCGAAATGCCAGTAACCGCCGTGGCTGGTCTGGTTCACCGCCCAGTGGTGCGTCTGGCTCAATACAGCATTCGGTTTGAACATCCGCCGTGCTTGTGTCTCCCCCGGTCACCGGCCACAATGGCAACCGCAGCGGCTAAATCAGTGGTCAGCGTCGCCAAGTCTGGCGGTGGGCTGGCTGCAGCAGTCGACGAGCCGTAGTGCTGTGGCGGATGTGACAATTTATAACTAGTGAGGCTGCTGTTACGGCGCGCCTACTCGGGCCCGGGTGGTTGCGCCGACAGAATCGCCGCATGAAGATGTCAGCGCTTCTGTCTCGTAATGCTGAGCGGCCCGGGGTTGTCGGCACCGCCCGGGTCGACCGCGATATCGACCGGCTGCTGCGCCGGGTGGGTCCCGGTGACATCGTGGTCCTCGACGTGCTCGATCTCGATCGGGTCACCGCCGATGCGCTTGTCGACGCTGATATCGCCGGCGTCGTCAACGCGTCTCCCTCGGTGTCGGGGCGCTACCCCAATCTGGGCCCGGAGGTGTTGGTGGCCAACGGGGTCACCCTGATCGACGAGGCGGGCCCGGAGGTCTTCAAGAAAATCAAGGACGGCGCCAAAGTCCGGCTCTACAACGGTGGTGTGTATGCCGGCGATCGTCGGCTGATTCGGGGCACCGAGCGCACCGACCATGACATCGCCGACCTGATGCACGAAGCCAAAAGCGGGCTGGTCGCTCATTTAGAGGCGTTCGCGGGCAACACCATCGAGTTCATCCGCAGCGAAAGCCCGTTGTTGATCGACGGCATCGGTATTCCGGACGTCGACGTCGACATGCGCCGCCGACATGTGGTGGTGGTATCCGACGAGCCAAGTGCCGCCGATGATTTGAAGGCGCTCAAGCCGTTCATCAAGGAATACCAGCCGGTGTTGATCGGTGTCGGCGCGGGGGCCGACGTGCTGCGTAAGGCGGGATATCGGCCCCAGCTCATCGTCGGCGACCCCGAGCAGATGAGCGCGGAAGTCCTCAAATGCGGTGCGCAGGTGGTGTTACCGGCTGACGCCGACGGCCACGCAGCTGGGCTGGAGCGGATTCAGGACCTCGGGGTGGGAGCAATGACGTTCCCGGCCGCCGGCTCGGCCACCGACCTGGCCTTGCTGTTGGCCGATCACCACGGCGCCGCGCTGTTGGTCACGGCCGGGCACACCGCCAACATCGAGACGTTCTTCGACCGCACACGCGTGGCCAGCAACCCGTCGACCTTCCTGACCAGGCTGCGGGTGGGAGAAAAGCTGGTTGACGCCAAGGCGGTCGCCACGCTGTATCGCAGCCATATGTCGGCTGGCGCTGTTGCGCTTTTGGTGTTGACGATGCTGATCGCCGTCATTGCCGTGCTGTGGGTATCGCGGGCCGACGCCGTGGTGATGCATTGGGTCGTCGATTACTGGAACCGCTTCTCCCTGTGGGTGCAGGGCCGGATCACCTAGGCGGCGTTGACGGTGATATCCCTACGCCACCATGCTATTTCGCTGGCCGCGGTGTTTGTGGCGCTGGCGCTCGGCGTGGTCTTGGGGTCGGGGCTGCTGTCTGACACGGTGTTGTCCGGCTTGCGGGCAGAAAAGCGGGACCTGCACGCTCAGATCGACAGGCTCAACGACCAGAAGAACGCGCTGAACGAAAAGCTCAGCGCTGCAAACAGTTTCACGTCGCAAATGGCGGGCCACGTCGTCCACGACGCACTCGCGGGCAAGTCGGTGATCCTGTTCCGGACCCCTGAGGCCAAGGACGACGATGTTGAAGCAGTATCGAAGTTGATGGGGCAGGCCGGTGCAACGCTCAGCGGAACGGTGTCGCTGACCCAGGAGTTCGTCGACGCCAACTCCGCGGAGAAGCTGCGTTCGGTCGTCAACTCGTCGATCGTGCCCGCCGGCGCGCAGTTGAGCACCAAGCTGGTCGATCAAGGTTCTCAGGCCGGTGATCTGCTCGGAATCGCGTTGCTGATCAACCGTGATCCCGCGGTTCCCACCGTCGATGACGCCCAGCGCGACGTCGTGCTGGCGGCGCTTCGCGACACCGGCTTCATCTCCTACCGCTCTGACGCGCATATCGGGGCGGCGAACGCCGCCGTGGTCATCACCGGTGGTGGGCTTGGCGACGACGCCGGAAACCAAGGTGTGAGTGTGGCGCGGTTCGCCGCCGCACTGGCACCTCACGGCACGGGCACCGTGTTGGCCGGTCGTGACGGATCCGCCAGCGGAACGGCGGCTGTCGCCGTCACTCGTGCCGATCCCGGCATGGCATCGGCGATCACCACCGTCGATGACGTCGACGCCGCGTCAGGGCGGATCACTGTGGTCCTGGGTTTACATGACCTGATCAACGGCGGTCGTACTGGCCAGTACGGAATCGGCCACGGCGCCACCTCACTCACCGTCGCGCAGTAGCGCGGCTGCCGGACATGTCAGCGAGGCCAACGCGAAGCCGTCTAGGAACACACGGCACGCATGGGCACCGTCTTCGGTGATGGGCCGCTGACCACGTACAGGTATCCCCGGCTGGTCACCGCGGTGTCGCGCAGACCCCGATCAGCACAACAGCCGAGGTGAGTGTCATCCCGCGCGCCACCGCCCATACCCATGAGGACTCATGAGGCCGACGTGCACAGCCGGCTAGGCGTGTGTGGAGTCTTCCGTTTCGCCGTCGCCCCCCAGCCGCCGTACCGCACCGCGACCGCGGCCAGCAGCCCGCCCAGCGTCCACGCCGACCAGTAGACGCGCCGCCGCATCCACCGGTCCTCGACGCGGTCGGTTGCGAAGAAACCCAGCAGAATCACGACGATGCCAACGGCCAGGAGCGGCTTGCTCCACACCGGCTCACGGTGACCAGGGGCCGATCCGACGGCCGGCACACTGATCAGACCGATCGCTCGTATCACACTTCGATTCTCCCGGGCAGCACTGACTTAGCACCGGCTGCTGACCTACATGGCGCTAACTGGTCAAGCACTACTTTTCCTGCAAACATCCGGGCATAGGCCGCATTCGGCATGATGGTCGCATGTTCGAGCGGTTCACCGATGCGGCGCGGGCCGTGGTAGTCGCCTCGCAAGAGGCGGCGCGCGAACTACAGCATGACTACATTGGCACCGAACACTTTCTGCTTGGGCTACTGGCCCGGCCCGACACCGTGGCTGCCCGTGCGCTTGCTGGTCTGGGTGTTTCGAGCGACGATGTGCGACGCGCTGTGATCGACCGTGTCGGCATGGGCAGTGCGCCGGCCAGCGGCCACATTCCGTTCACCCCGCGCATGAAAAGCACGCTCGAGCACTCGCTGAGCGAGGCCGCCGCCTTGCAGCACCCCTATATCGGCACCGAACACCTGTTACTGGGGCTGCTGGGTGAGCCCGATGGGCTCGGCGCTCAAATCCTGGCCGAGGAGGCCGGGAACCTGTCGAAGGTTCGCGCCGCTGTGCTCAGCAAGCTCTCGGGTGAAGCGCCGGCCGACGGCGAACTCGGACCCGCTGAGCTTGGGCGACGCACCATGCTGATGCGCATCGCCGGCGACCGGATCACGCTCGATGTGACCGATCCGGCGTTGGTCGAGCTTGCGCACGAAGCGGTTGCGGCGCTCGGAGATCGCCTTGCCGAGCCGGGCGTGATCTCCGGCGATCTGCCGGTCGCCGCCGGCCTCGCCGCTGTGTGGCAGACCCTGCGCAACACCCTCGGCGACATCCGGCGCCACGGCTCAGCCCAACCCCCACACCAGTAGCTGAATGAGCAGTTGTGCGGACTTACCCGCCAAGCGCGGCCCAACGGTATGGCTGCTGGCCGCCAACTTGAGGCGTAGCAGGCAGTTTCGGTCACAGCAGCGGCAATCGGACCTAGCGCACGTATCTGCGATTTGCGCTGCCCCGCCCGCCGCTGCCGTCATCAGCTGCACTCTCGTGATTGTGATATC
>NZ_CAXUCH010000191.1:6009-8591 GCF_964249325.1 uncultured Mycobacterium sp.
GTGCTATCGGCTTGCGCCCATACCCATTCAGTGGTCAAGACGAGCGGCACGCCTACCGCACGGCTCGCCGCTGACGCGCTGATCGTCAGCGTCGATGATCTACGTCGCATCGCCGGCATCGACACGCTCGCGCCCGGCCCAGGCTCCGAAGTTCATCAGCCGCGCCACAAACGCTCCGATCTGCCGGGGACATGCCAGGCGGTGTTCGACCAGCAAGCCGCCTTCGATGGTGGCTGGGCGCAGTTCGATTCCGTGACATACAGCGCGGACTTCTACAACGGTGTAGGTCAAGTACAAGTTCGCGGTGTCGCCAGCGTGACCCAGGCTGTTGCGGTCTACCGGGATGAGGTGACGGCGCGCGCCGCGTTCGATCGCCTCGCACCCTTGTTAACCGCCTGTCCCTCCTTGCATCTCGAAAACTACGATTTCACAGTGGATAAAAGCGAGCCCGCAACCGTAGTGCTCAAGAGCAACGCGTGGGAAGTAATCTATCGCCTGAAGTCGTCAGTGCTGATCAATGTCGCGGAGGTGGGTCTTCCCCAGCCAGAGCAGAGTGCGCGCACTGTCGTCCAGAGGATCGGTGAACGCATCAAGTAGACCATTGTGTTGCGGCTACATTTGCGGTGCCCCGATGACCCATGGCGGGCTGACGACGCATACGTAGTCGATCAGGATCTCCGATATCAACCGGGTTCCGCGGTGCCGCGTCGATCGCCAGTACGCGGCCGCAACTGTGCACTATTTGCCCACATGATTTGCCGATCACCGCGTCGCTGCAGCCTGCGGTGAGTCTGCATAGTCGATTCGGTGGCGTCCGGTTTGGGCCTGCAGTGCACGCCCACTAGCGAGGAATCTTGGCGGCAATCGCATTAACGATGTCGACGCCCTGGTTGGTGATGTCCAGGCGGCAGGCGACCACGTCGACCACGATGTTGTTGCGGACCGCGAGGGCGCGCTGACACGCGGGGTGGGTGGTGCCTTCGATGATGTGTGGCATCGACAATGCCGCAGCGCTTTTGTTCAATGTGCCGAACACCCAGTCCTGGGGGCGCAAATTGGGGTACGTCAGGGTGAAGCCGGTGCCTGCGCATGCAGACCACTGGTCAGTTTGATTGGCCAAAAATTTCTGGGCAGCGGCTGCGGTCGGTAATGCCACGACCGCCTGGATGATTTCGTAATTCACGGCCACCTCGCCTGGCTCGTGGACTGCCTGTGCCCGCGCGCCGGTCCATCCGCTGCCGACATACACCGCATGTTGAGCCGGCGCCCAGGCACCGATGCAGTTTTTCTGCGCGATGATTGCGGAGTCGTCGATCAACGCGTCAAGAGACTTATAGACCACCAAATTGCTTGCGCCCATGATGTTTGCGACTTGTTCGGGGGGCAGCAGCAGGCTGTCGAGCGTTGAGGGCGGAAGAGGTGGTGGAGGTGGGGGTGGTGGTTTCGCCGGTGTGGTCGATGCCGGGGTGGCCGAGGCAGCCGGGCTGCGGTGCTGGTCGGTTCGGTGGGTGAGACCGATCGCGGCGACCGTGGCGCCCACGAGTACCACGACGGCCGCGACGGCGGCCGCGATCAGCCTTCGGCGACGCCGACGCGGTTTCACCGCGCCGGGTGGGGCGAACACCGGCGTGCGCGCGAGCTGTGTCGGTAGGGCGACCCCGCCGTGTTGCGTGCGAGCCCCATCGGGCTGCGTCCACCACTGTGGCCCGCTGCCGGCGGCATCGGGGTACGAACTGACCGCCGCAGCCGGTATCGGCCGCCACGGAATAGTGACCGGGGTGGTGCGGTCGTGCAACGCGCCCGCCGCTGCGGCGGCCAGCTCACGTGCCGAGCTGAACCGCTGCGCAGGGTCTTTGGCCATCGCTTTGGCGATGACCGCGTCCAGCGCCGTCGGCAACTCTGGCACCCGATCGGTGACCCGCGGCGGTGGCTGCTGCAGATGGGCCATCATCACCGCCCCTACCCCGTTGCCGGTCCAGTACGGAGTCTGACCCGTCAGCAACCGAAACAGCGTGCAACCCAACGAGTACTGATCCGCGCGTCCATCGACCGCCGCACCGGCCAGCAGTTCGGGGGCAGCGTAGGCGACGGTGGCCACCAGCGACCCGGTGGCCGTCAAACCGCCGTCATCGAGGGCACGGGCAATCCCGAAGTCCCCCAACAGGACTCGTTCCTCAGCGCCGACGCGTCCCGACAGCAAGAAATTGGCCGGCTTGACATCGCGGTGCACCACATGATGCTCGTGCGCATAGTCCAGCGCCTTGGCGACCTCCCCGACAATGTAAACCGCCCGCGCCGCGGTCATGGTGCCCGCGCGCAGTGCGGCGTCGGCGTCGGTGCCGTCGACGAACTGCATCGCGATCCACAGCAACCCGTCCTCGGTCTGTCCGCGCCGATAAATCGACACGATATTGGGATGATCGAGCATCGAGGCCACATCAGCCTCGCGCATGAAACGGGTGCGAAACTCGGCATTGCGGGACAGTTCAGCGCTGAGAACCTTCAATGCGTCCCGGCGCGGCAACTCCGGGTCGGCCACCAGGTAGACCGCACCCATTCCGCCCACCCCGAGTACCCGCTCA
>NZ_CAXUCH010000192.1:0-5031 GCF_964249325.1 uncultured Mycobacterium sp.
TGGCCTGCCAGCCGGCCCGCCCGCGCGACACATGGTCGATCGTGGCGATGGCCTTGGACACGTGAAACGGCTCGGTGTGGGTGACGGTGGCCACCGGGATCAGGCCGATGTGGCGAGTCGTCGGCGCGATGCGCGCGGCAACCATCACGGCGTCGGCGCGCCCGGCCAGCCGCCGCGCGTCGATGGCTTCACGTCGCCCCGACTGGGCCATCAAGGTGTCGTCGATGGTGAGGAAGTCCAGCAGTCCGCGCTCCGCGGTGGCGGCCAGGGCCGCCCAGTACCGTCCGGACAGCACCGAACCGGCGGCCAGTGTGGTGCGCCATGCGTGCGGGTGCCAGCCATAACCGTCGAGCGCGACGCCCAGATGCAGCGGCGAAATCACCGCAGCCACTTTTCGAACGCGATCGCACGAAACGGTCCCCAGGATGGCAACCGCTCCGGTTCCTCTAGCCGCGTGTAGCCGAGGCTGAGATACAGCGCCTCCGCCTCAGGCTGACGGATGCCGGTGACCAAGTACACCCGCCGGTACCCGCGGGCAGCGGTCTCCTCCTCCAGCACCGCGAGCAGCGCCTTGGCGTAGCCGCGGCGGCGATGCGCGCGGTCGGTCCAGATCCGCTTGAATTCGGCGGTGTGGGCGTCGTAACGGCAAAACGCACCACCAGTGACCGGTACCCCCTCCAGCACGCCCATCACTAGGCCGCCGTCGGGCGGCGCCAACTCGCCGGACGGAACCCGCAGCCACGTCAGATGGTTTCGCGGCGTACCGCCATAGCGCTGCGCGTACTCGGCGGCCAGCTCGGCCAGCAGCGGCTGGGCCAGCGGATCATCCTGGCCGGCCGACACGAACCGCAGGCGGCCCGCCGCGGTGGACTGCAGCGGTTGAGACATCACTCAACTGTCTAACGCCTCCCGATCACGCGCATTCCGGGCTGGCCCCGCACGCACCGCGGTGACATACGAGTTCGCAACCGGCGCGTCGGCCCGCTGGCCGCGCCGCAAGCCGGGCAAACCGGTGACGCCGCAAAGGTCGGCCAGCGTGGTGGCGACAGTCTCCCAACCCTGCGCGGCCAGGTATTCGGCGACGTCGTTGTGCTCGCCGGGGAAGGTCAGCTCGCTCATGTCGATGTCCAAGCCGTGTTCTCGCCAACGGGCAGCCAGGGCAGGGTCGTAGCCGCCCGGCGTCTGGCTTGCGCCGTAATCGGCGGCGAACCGGCTACCGGCGGCGCTGAGCGCCGTGATGTTGTCCAGCAGGCGATCCTGGGCATCGGGCGGTAGTAATCCGATGAGCAGCCCTTCGGCGATCCACGCGCGGGGTTGGCTGGCGTCGAAGCCCACTCGCCGCAGCGCCGCGGGCCAGTCTTGCCGTAGATCGACGCCCACCGCGCGACGTTTGGCCGTCAGCGCGGCGCCGAGGGATCGCAGCGTTTGGGTCTTGAACTCGATCACGTCCGGCTTGTCGAGTTCGTACACCGTGGTGTCGGGCGGCCACCAGAGCCGATAGGGCCGGGCATCCAGGCCCGAGGCCAGGATCACCACTTGCCGGATGCCCGCGATCCCGGCATCGGCGCAAAAGCCGTCGAAGAAGCGGGTGCGCACGGCGAACAGATCGGTCATTGTGCCGAACACGAAATCGTCGCCGAGGTCGGCCATATCAAGCTCGCCGGCGGCTAGCCGGATGAAAACGTAGATTCCGACGGCACGCACCAGCGGCTCAGCGAACGGGTCACTGATCAGCCCGCGCTTGGTCGCCACTGCGCGGGCTGTCGCCGCCATGGTCGCGGTGGCTCCGACGCTGCTGGCCGGATTCCAGGTGTCGTTGTCAGTGCGCGCCATGTCGCTCCCGTCACGCGTCGGAGTGGCGCCGCAGCACCGCCGCGCCCGCCGCCCGCCACCCCAGCAGCAGCACCGCGGTGACCGCTCCGGCCACCACCACGAAAGTGCCGGCCATACCGGCCCCGGTGGCTTTGCGCAACAGCATGCCGACCGCCAGTGTGGCGAGCCACACGACGACCCCGGTCGGGACAACGGCCGTCGGGCATCGCCAGCCGCGGGACATCAGCCACCCCACGACCGTCCCGGTGAGAAAGGGCCACGCCGTCGTGGCGATGCCCGCCACGGTGAGTCCTTCGTCGTGGCTGCGGCGGCCGAGTGCGCAGAACACCAACACGCACCCGACATCGAGGCCCAGCCACGGCGCACGTTGCATGCCGCGACAGTACCTGCCATCTTGCTCTGCCGAGCATGGCGAATGTAGCTTCGGCACGAATGAATGCCGATTCACCCAGGTACAGATGACCGCCAAACTCGCACTTGTGACCGGCGCAGGCTCGGGTATCGGCAAGGCGATCGCGCTGGGTTTCGCCGCTCAAGGCGACCGTGTCGTCGCCGCCGACATCGACGAGGCGGCCGCCGAGGCAACTGCCAAGGAGCAGCCGCAGTTGATCACCGCGCTGCCGGTCGACGTGGCCGACCGCACCCAAGTGGACACGTTGCGAGACCGGACGCACGCCGAAGCCGGGGTGCCCACCGTCGTAGTCAACGCCGCGGGCTGGGACCGCAGCCATCAATTCCTCGGTGCGACAACCGAATTCGCGGAAAAGGTGGTCGCCATCAACTATCTGGGGCCGGTGTACGTGTGCAGCGCGTTCCTGCCAGGATTGATCGAGGCCGGCGGCGGCGGGCGGGTGATCAACCTCGCCAGCGACGCCGGCCGGGTGGGCAGTGCGGGCGAAACCATCTACGCCGGCGCCAAGGGCGGAGTCATTGCGCTGACCAAGTCGCTGGCCCGGGAAATGGCGCGTCACCAGATCACCGTGAATTGCGTGTGCCCCGGTCCGACCGATACTCCGCTATTCGCGGCGATGCCGGAGAAGCTGCGTGAAGCACTGATCAAGGCGATCCCGTTTCGGCGGCTGGCGCGCCCGGAAGAGGTCGCCGCGCCGGTGCTGTTCTTCGCCTCCGATGCCGCGTCGTTCATTACCGGGCAGGTATTGAGTGTCAGCGGCGGACTTACCATGGCCGGGTGACTAGCTTCGACCCCATCGATCCGCTCAGCTTGGACGCGTCGCTGTCCAGCGACGAGATTGCGGTGCGCGACACCGTCCGACAGTTCTGCGCCGAGCACGTCGCTCCGCACATCGCCGACTGGTTCGAGATCGGTGATCTGCCGGTGCGCGACCTGGCAAAAGGCTTCGGCGAGCTGGGTCTGCTCGGCATGCACTTGCACGGCTATGGGTGCGGCGGCGCGTCGGCGGTGCACTACGGGCTGGCGTGTCTGGAGCTGGAGGCCGCCGACTCCGGTATCCGGTCGCTGGTGTCGGTGCAAGGGTCGTTGGCCATGTTCGCGATCTGGAACTACGGCTCCGAAGAGCAAAAGCGGCAGTGGCTGCCCGGCATGGCGGCAGGTGAGCTCGTCGGCTGTTTCGGGCTGACCGAACCCGACGTCGGATCCGACCCGGCAGCGATGAAAACCCGGGCGCGGCAAGACGGTTCGGACTGGATTCTCAACGGCCGCAAGATGTGGATCACCAACGGCTCGGTCGCCGATGTGGCGATCGTATGGGCCGGCACCGACGACGGCATCCGCGGCTTCATCGTCCCCGCCAATACCCCGGGGTTTACCGCCAACACGATTCACCACAAGCTGTCGCTGCGGGCGTCGATCACCAGCGAATTGGTGCTCGAGGACGTCCGGCTGTCTCAGGACGCCTTGCTGCCCAAGGCGTCTGGGCTTCGCGGCCCGTTGGCGTGCCTATCAGAGGCGCGCTACGGGATCGTCTGGGGAGCGATGGGCGCGGCGCGGTCAGCGTGGCAGGCCGCGCTGGACTACGCCACCCAGCGAACACAGTTCGGCCGCCCGATCGCCGGATTCCAGTTGACCCAAGCCAAACTCGTCGACATGGCCGTCGAACTGCACAAGGGCCAGTTGTTGGCGCTGCACCTCGGCCGCCTGAAAGACAGTGCCGGATTACGGCCCGAGCAGGTCAGCTTCGGCAAGCTCAACAACACCCGCGAGGCTCTCGAAATCTGTCGCACCGCCCGAACCATCCTGGGCGGCAATGGGATATCGCTGGAGTATCCGGTGATCCGGCACATGGTCAACCTGGAATCGGTGCTGACCTACGAGGGCACGCCGGAGATGCACCAGCTGGTGCTGGGCCAGGCCTTCACCGGTCTGGACGCCTTCCGATGACCCTGGCCTATACCGCGGAGCATCAGCAGTTCCGCGAACTGGTACGGGATTTCGTGCAGCAGACCGTGCTGCCCGCCCACGAGACCTGGGAACACGCCGGGTGTTGGGACCGATCTTTGTTCACCGAGGCCGGAAAGCTCGGGCTGCTGGGATTCCCGGTACCCGAGGAGTACGGCGGCCCAAACGTCGACGACTTTCGCTACCACGCGATCCTCGTCGAGGAGCTGCAGCGGGCAGGTGCGGCGGCCGAGGCTGTCGCGTTCTCGCTACAGAACGACATCGTGCTGCCATACCTGACCGAGCTGACCACAGCCGAGCAGAAGCGGCGGTGGCTGCCCGGTGTGGTGACCGGCGAGACGGTGCTGGGCATCGCGATGACCGAGCCGGGCGCGGGCAGCGATCTGGCCGGGATTGGCGCCTCCGCGGTGCGCGAGGGCAATCACTACATCGTCAACGGCGCGAAAACATTTATCTCCAATGGGCAAAACGGGGACCTGTTCGTCGTGGCGGTACGCACCTCGCCCGACCGGCACAAGGGACTGTCGCTACTGGTAGTCGACGCCGACACACCGGGTTTTAGCCGTGGCCGCAATCTGGAGAAAATCGGACTGCATGCCCAGGACACCAGCGAGCTGACCTTCACCGACATGCGCGTACCGGCCGACAACCTGCTCGGAGAAGAGGGTCAGGGCTTCTACCGGTTGATGGAAAACCTTCCGCAGGAGCGGCTTTCGTTGGCGGTAGGTGCGGTCGGCGCGGCGGAGGGAGTACTGGCCCAGACACTGGATTACGTCCGGCAGCGGCAGGCTTTCGGCACGCCGATCGCCAGTTTCCAAAAC
>NZ_CAXUCH010000192.1:5041-8589 GCF_964249325.1 uncultured Mycobacterium sp.
CGCCGAGCTGGCCACCGAACTCGACATCGCCCGAACCTATCTCGATGACTGCATCGCCGAGCACCTGGCCGGTGAGCTGACCGCCGCGCGGGCGGCCCGGCTGAAGTGGTGGACAACCGAACTGCAGGTCCGCACCGCCGACCGCTGCCTGCAATTGCACGGCGGCTACGGCTACATGCGGGAATATCCGGTGGCGCGGGCTTTCGTCGATGCCCGCATCCAGACCATCTACGGCGGCACCACCGAGGTCATGAAGACGATCATCGCCAAAGACCTGGGCCTGTAATGGCTTTCGCGGCTAGGGCTGCATCTGGACGTGCGGTTGGCCGTTGGTGTAGGTGATGGTGCCATGCTGGAAGGTCTGCTGGCAGCCGCCGGGGATGTCTTGCTGGTCGGCGGTCGGGTAACCCAGGGGCCCGGCCGGGCCGCCGTAGTCGTTCCTCCAGGTGTCGCGGATGCCGCCCAGCACGACATGTGCGCCGGTTTGCGGGGTCCAGTAGATTCCGCCGCCCTCGAACTTGCTGTAGCGGCCACCGCCTGGTCCGGGTTGCTCATTGCTGATCGGCGACCCTAGCAAGCTGTTCGACGCGCCGACTTCGTTGTACTTCTGCAGGATGGCGCCTTGCAGTAAGAATTTGCCGGACGTGGCTGCGAACCACTGGGTGGTGACGCCGACCGCGCTGGTGGGGCCGATCGGGTCTGCGGTGCTGCCGCAACCGGCGGCAACCATTGCCGCGATCGCCATACCTACGGCCATGCGGCTCCCAGTCATCTGGGTTTCTCCTGTGACTCGACGGCCTGGGTGCTGCGGGCGGCGGTGCGCCGACCGCCTGGCAGGCGGTCGACGAAGCGGCCCAGCCGCGCGACGGTGTTGTCGAGCGGGTCGACGATTTCGGTGAGTCGCTGCAAGGTCGGCAAGATCTGGGCCACCGATTGGATTTCCGAGGTAAGACGTTCGGCCTGAGTGTCGATGCCTTGCGCGGCTTTGGTCAAGCCAGTAATTTCCCGGGCGATCTCAGCGGAATTGCGGTCGATTGCCTTGGCGCTTTGGCTGAGGTCGGCAAGGTTGCCGGCGATGTACTGCGCTGACCGGCGCAGCTCGGCGATATCGTCGAGCGCTCGGTCGGCGCGGTCGATGAGCCGCGCCAGCGCGATGGCACGCCGCACGGTCAGCTGAGCAGGTTGCGCCGTCCAGGCGACCATCGACCGTGGGTCCGCCAGCGCGGGCTGGATGGATCGAATGCCCTGGGCCATCGCGATGTCTCCGTTCTGGTGAATAGAACGCGACCGTAACGTTACCGGCCCAACCAATACAACGGTGCCGTAAAATTCCGGTCACGCCCGTGAAGGAGCGCCCGCGCCGCAAATACGCACCGCGGCTATCACGCGAGGCGCGTCGCGCTCAGCTGCTGGATGCAGCCCTGGATGTGCTGGCCGGCTGCGAGCTCCACGAGCTCGCCATGGAAACCGTTGCCGCAGCGGCGGGCATCGCAAAACCCGTGGTGTACACGGTGTTTCGGACTAAAGGGGAGTTGGTCGCAGAGCTCTTGGCCCGCGAACACCAGCGCGGCATCGCCCAGATCGCCGCGGCAATGCCCACCGATCTCACGACCCTGGGGCCGGCCGGCGCCTACGCCGCGTCGATCACCGCGTTCCTACAAGCCGTCCTGGCCGATCCGACGCGCTGGCGGCTGATCCTCACCGCACCGGACAGCGCCCCCCGGGCCTACCGCGAGGCGCTGCGCCAGACCCGCTCGGCGATCTTGGCGCAGGCCGAAGATCTGGCACGCGCCGGGACCGCGCTGATGCCCCGACTAGCCGGCGTGGATCCTCATCTGCTCGCCCACACGGTGCTGTCGTTTGCCGAGATGCTGGGCCGGCTGGCGGTGCGCCATCCCGAGGCCTACCCGCGGGAGCGTCTGGAGAACTTCGTCGCCACGATGACGGCGGTGCTGGGACCCGCTACCACATAGTCGCATCAAAGCCGGTACCACGGTCGGAATCATCATCCGCGTCGGCCCGGCAACCGGATGATGTCGCTGCGACCACGCAGACGCCATACCACGGCCGTCTAGGTCAGCGGCGTGGGCTGCGCTCGTCGAGCAGATCGATGACTTGGGCGGCGAGTTGCTCGATGTCGGCATTGGTGGTGTCGAGCACCAGGTCTGGGTTGTCGGGTGGCTCGTACGGCGCGTCCACACCGGTCAGACCGGCGAGCTGCCCGCTGCGCGCCCTCGCGTACAGCCCTTTTGGGTCACGCTTTTCGCATTCGGCCAGCGGTGTGGCGACATAGACCTCGATGAAAGGCAGCTTGGCGGCGTCGTTGAGCGCGCGGGCGATCTCGCGGTCAGACTTCAGCGGAGACACCAGTGACGCCAGCGCAACCACACCCGCGTCGGCGAGCAACCGAGTCAAATGCCCGACGCGCCTGACGTTTTCCGCCCGGTCACCCGGCGAGAAGCCCAGGTCGTCGGACAGGCCGTGACGCAGGTTGTCGCCATCGAGCAGGTAGGCCACCCGGCCGGATTCGACCAGTGCGCGCTCCACCGCTACCGCGATGGTCGACTTGCCGGATGCCGGCAAGCCCGTGAACCAGATCGTCGCACCCGGTTGTCCGGTGGCCCGCCAGCGATAGGTGCGGTCGAGCGCCGACGGATGCCAGCGGATATCGGTGCGCGGATGCGCGCCCGGCTTGATCTCCCGCGCCTCGAGAATGGTTCCGGCGCCGACGGTGTCGTTGGTGGACTCGTCGATCAAGATGAACGCGCCGGTATCCCGGTTGTCGGCGTAGGGGTCGGCGACCACGACCGAGCTGGTCCGAAGCGTGACGACGCCGATGTCGTTGAGCGCCAACTCGACTGGACCGTCGAGCTCGTCCAGCGTTTCCGGGTCCACCCGGGAGTGCAGCTCCTGCACTGTCGCCCGCACGGATTTGGTGGTCTGCTTGAGAGCCAGCCGGTCGCCGGCGCGCAGCGGGGTGTCGACGACCCAGCAGATCGTGGCATCGAGCTCTCGGGCCAGCACCGGTGGAACCGCGTCGTCGGCGGCACTGATCAGCACGTCACCGCGACCCACGTCGATGTCGTCGGCTAGCTCTATCGAAACCGACAGCGGCGCAACGGCTGTCGCGCGCTCGTCGTCGAGAGTGTCCAGCGCGGTCACGCTCGAACGGGTGCCGGCGGGCAGCGACACCACCGGGTCGCCCACGATGACCGTGCCGGCCGCGAGCCCCCCGGTGTACCGGCGGCGGATGTCGGCGGTGGGCCCCGACACCCACTGGATCGGCAACCTCAGCCGTGACGCGTCGGCCTGCGGCGCCGCCAACTCGACGCCTTCCAGGTACTCCAGCAGTGTGGGTCCGCCGTACCAGGGTGTGTTCTCGGAGCGGTGCACGACGTTGTCGCCGAGCTTGGCCGCGATCGGGATCACCGTGATCTCCACGCCGCCGAGGCGGGCCGCCATCTGGCGCAGCTGGTCCTCCACCTCGGTGAACCGGCCCTGGTCGAAGTCGACGAGGTCCATCTTGTTTACCGCCGCGACAAGGCTCT